>JAQBOT010000257.1 GCA_028287885.1 Pedobacter sp. | reverse complement strand
AGCAGTACCCACCAGGGTTGCTATATAGGTAACCTCTCCGCCTTCGGTAACTGTTGATGGCCCGCTAAGCACTATACGCAGCTGATCGTTGTCGGTTATCGTGGTAACAATCCCTGTGGTATCTATGCTTATACCAGCCCCCGCTGTAGTTGAAAGGTTGCTGATGCTTGCCTTGTAAGTCTCTGGTGCCTCTACCAGTTTATCATCAGTGGTCTTAACCGTGAAGGTCAGTTTTGCGCCGGTAAGCGCCCCTGCTGCAAAGGTCAGCTTGCCAGTTGAACTGATATAATCAGTGCCAGCCTTGGCTGAACCATCCGCTGTTTTATAGTCTACCGATACCGCATCCTGGACACTTACTCCAGCAGTACCCACCAGGGTTGCTATATAGGTAACCTCTCCGCCTTCGGTAACTGTTGATGGCCCGCTAAGCACTATACGCAGCTGATCGTTGTCGGTGATCGTGGTAACGATCCCGGTGGTATCTATGCTTATACCAGCCCCCGCTGTAGTTGAAAGGTTGCTGATGCTTGCCTTGTAAGTCTCTGGTCCTTCTACCAGTTTATCATCAGTTGTGTTAACCGTAAAGGGCTGTGTTGCTCCGCTAACTGCGCCAGCTGCAAAGGTCAGCTTGCCAGTTGAACTGATATAATCAGTACCAGCCTTGGCTGAGCCATCCGCTGTTTTATAGTCTACCGATACCGCGTCCTGGATACTTACTCCAGCAGTACCAGTCAATGTTGCTATATAGGTAACCTCTCCGCCTTCGGTAACTGTTGATGGCCCGCTAAGCACAATACCCATCTGATCGTTATCAGTTATCGTAGTAACAATGTTAGCATTAGTTAATATAACGCCACCGGACAGAACACTTATACTTGCTGTGTAATCTTCGGCGCCTTCTACAATTAAATCATCGGTTATATTTACAATAAAGGAAAGTTGTGATCCTACTACTGAACCTGCAGGAAAAGTTATGACACCTGCATTCAGACTATAATCTGAAGCCCCGGCGCTTCCTGCATTCACCCCGGTTTGTAAACTAATGGGATATGACGTGACCAGACCACTCGTTCCATTTAAGGTAACCGTATACTTTACAAACCCATCCTTTTCATTGACAGTCTTTGAGCCTGAAAAAGCAACACTTAAAGCCTCAAAAAAAACATTCAGTTTACCTGAGTTTAAACTTTCAAAACCCAAGTTATCAATAATCTTATAGTCGATTGCTGTTTGAACTGTTCCCTCTATCGGATCAAGCTGAACTTTAAGATTCTTATAATCGATCTTTATGCCTTCTGCTGGAAAAGTAGCACTGGTATAAGTAATACCATTGGCGATGAGCGCATTTACATTGATCGGAAATGATGTGATCTTTACAAAGTCTATCGTACCGTCATCCGTCCCAGAAAAACCCGAAGATGGAATATCGACAGCAATACTGCCACCAGGATTCTGGAGGCGTATGGAAGTCACAGCCAAATCTACTTTGGGTTTTTCCTGCACACCAAAATCAGCACTAACAGAATTAATTGAGATGCTCGGCACTTTTCTGAGGGAAATATCATCTATACCCAAATCATTCCCACACCCTCCAGGGGCGGTATTGGCAAGTATGAAATCGACCGCCGTGGCATTAGCAGTGTTAAAGTCGAATGTGTATTTAACCCATTGCGCAGTTGCGCTATAAGCGATCACTCCAGTCGAGCCAGAGCGGATCATCGAGGAATTGGAGCCGTTCAAAATACTGTATTTGATATTCGGAAATACGAAGCCGGCGCTTGTGCCCGAACAATAATCATAATCCGCTTTGCTATTAACGTTTATCGCCCAAAATGTGAGCTGATAGGCCTGATTAGGCAACAAACCAGTAACTTTTCTCCGATAAAACTCTTTAGGGTTCACGTCTGCATTTACGAGTAAGAAGCGACCGTCGTTTGTACCTGGCGTAGTATGATCAGAAACATCTTGCCATGCATCAGATCCTTGCCGGGCATTGCTTGCAATCGTGTAGGATCCATCTGCCAATTTAATGCCGCTGGCCACAGGATCTTTATAAGTATACGTTGTAACACCTATTGCGAGAGCAGGTCCGATTCCAACCCCGGGGCCGAAATCCTCGGTTAATACCAACTCCGACGCATCTACGCTGTTTGTTTTAAACAATAATGTACCATCCGGAATATTATCAGAACCACCACTAAATCCTTCCGAAGTATTAACCCATCCAGAAGGCAGAGTCGAAGTCGACGACCCTGAAGGATTATTATGTAGGACTAACTGATAAGAACCTCCAGGCTTATTCTGGAAAACAAATTTTTGATCTGCAGCAACAGCCATTGTGGCCAAAATTGTCTTTGAGTCATCAAGTAAACTTACATAAATGGGAGAAAATAATGGCAGTACAGAAGAGTTGTTGGTTTTTGAGTCCGTAAATCCATTCACATCATGAAAAATATTTCCCGAAATGTCATAAACGGGCAATATGAAATCAGTCGACACATTGTTGGTCAGGTTGTTTTCTATTTCAGTCCCCGAAATGTTAGCAACGTTAATATAAGAATCGTTACTTGTTACCTCAACTTGAATCGTCAGTGTTAATGAACTTGAGACAGTCATTGTGCCAATTGACCATACACCCGTCCCAGGGAGATAATTGGCACCGGTGGAAGTTGACTTATAGGTAAAGCCAAAAGGCAACAGGTCATTAACCGTCACATTTGTTGCACTTTTGTTACCAATGTTCTGAGCTGTTAACGTCAATGTGATTAAGTCGCCGATCCTAGGATTGTGGTTGCTTAATGATTGCGTTATTTGAAGATCAGTTTGAGCATATGCAGAAATACTGAAAGCTAAGGCAAGAAAAAAAACAGCTAAAAACTTTGACCTGAAAATAGCGGAAAAGCTACCAACAACAATTGGAGGTCGATCGTTCTCAGTCATTCGTCGCAATAGCTTTCAAATGAACACTTCCACAAAAAAATAAACGTTCAGGAAAGAAGGATTTGATAGAAGATCTTAGTCCGAGCACTATTTAGTTTCTTTAGAGTTAATAACGGTTTTACACACGTAAACTACGCACAACCGGTCAAAACTGAAAATAAAACTGTGGAAATATTTTTCAACATTAAAAACTGAGCCAATATTGAAAATGTCACAGCAATAATATCAGGAAGTCGCAGATTAACAGCCCTAAAGGTATACCAAATGCATATTTCTATTTTCCGAAGCAACTTTGGATATTATGTTAGCGACAAGATTTCCCCGATGTGGGTAACCTTTCGTCAATAAAAATCACTGAATATTCTATGCCAAGGTTATTTAAAATGCCTGTAATAAGGCACATGCAACAAAAATTATATGCACATTAATTATTCAGCCCGCCAGGACTCCGTTTTTAGAAACTCACTCTACTTAAAATTTAAAACTTTGCAAGATTCTAAGATTTGGGAAGAAACATACGTATTTATAGGCAGATGATTTAACATTTCAAGGACAAGATGCGAGGAGCTTAAATATCTTGGGGAAATTCCGGGACTCGACAAAAATACCAAACTTCTAAAATGATCAAATCGGTATTGTTAACCAACAAATGAGAAATTCATCGTCTTAAAATAATGAATAAACATATCGTATATCCTTCGTTGAAAGACGCTTATGGGGAAAACAGAAAGAGTTTGGATTTTAAAAGTGCCTAGAAGTTTTCATCATCAGCGTCAACTTCTACAGAGTTATACAATGTACTCCAGCCCGCAAAGAGGGACAAAACAACAAGAACCACTAAGATTATTTCTACGTATTTCACTTTATACTTGGGTATTTATACCGCTAAGTACGTTATAATTTTTAAATTAAATACGCAATTTTAAAAAAACACAATAAATATTTTTTTACCATTAACATACGGCTATCGCACAGCTGACGAAAATGCCAAAACAGACTTTATCATCAATGATTATGACGTTTAAAAACTCTCAATATATACACAAAGGAATTCGAAGGAAGCTACTTAGCCGGGCATGGTCAGCCATGCGGCAGGTCTGCAACAATCAAGGCGCAAACAGGGATCAAACACGGCCAAAACAGGGCTTAACCAGGGAGAATCACCGTGTGTCTCCCCTGATTAGACCCTGTTTACCAATGGCATGTCCTCAATCTGGTATAACTAGGATAAAAAGCTTCTATCCAGCAATTCGCGGAATCAAATATCGATCATCCAAGGCTTCAACGTATCGCTGTAACGCGTCTTCAAATGATGGCAACCGGATGCCTTTTTCACTTCCCAAGGCACTGTAGTTTGGCATCAAGACCTTCCACCCGATCTTTTTAAAAGGAACTGGTTCAATTAAGTTGCGGTCGTAACCTGCTTTTTCCGCGATTTTAAATGCGAACTCCGCCCAGCTAACTGCACCGTAATTCGTCAAATGAAAAATTCCATATTCATCATCCAATAAGATGTTCAAGCATTCATGCGCTAAGTCAGGAAGATAGGTAGGAGAAATAAAAACATCGCTTGCAGCCCTAACCCGCTTGTTCTCTGCCAAATCTTTTAACGTTCTTGTAGCAAAATTATACTCATCCCAAGGTCCGAAAAAACTACTTGTTCGTACAATTAGTGCATTTGGGTTTAGCTCGAGTATCTTCTTTTCGGCTTGCACCTTACTTTTTCCATAGTTATTCAACGGCGATACCGCATCACTTTCCGTATATGGGGATAACTTCTTACCGTCGAAAACAAGGTCAGACGAAAACGATAAAAGTTTGATGTTGTTTTTTTCGCAAATTGCCGCAAGGTTCGATGGCCCTTCAGAATTCGCACGTAAACAATCTTTAAGCTGGTTCTCCGCTTCATCAACCTTAACGTAACCCGCAGCATTGATGATCGCCCAAGGATTCAATTCCGCAACCACAGCCTCAATCCCCGAGCGCTTTGTTATATCAAGATCTTCACGACTTAATAACTTATGGTGTATATTTCTGTCTGTTGCTATTCGGCTCAAAGCCACTCCGAGCGTACCACTTTTGCCGATGATGATCAAAGGCTGACAAGCCGGTGTTTTCTTCCTAATCCTGGTTGTAGGGCGTTGTTTACCAATATGTATTTTATGTACATCCAATTTCCACCAGCCTTCTGTTTCTAACACCGGGTGAGCGTAGTTCTGATCTCTTGTAAGCGCTTGTAGGTAGGCGACCATAGCCGTTGGCCTTGGCACACCTGAATTCAAATTGAAAACACCAGGTTCATATTCTCCGAAAGGCTGTGTGCAGAGTTTGTTCCAACCGTGCAGGCCAAAGAGTGCCCAGGCAGTAATTGCCCTAATGTCAACACCTTCATTTTTAAGGCGGTTGGCCGTATTCCACATGTCGTTGAACCAGCGCATTTGTTCTTCCCTTGGGCTGTACAAGTGGCATTCTGTAATTGCCAATGGAAGTTGTAGCCTCTCCCAAGCTTCTTTAATTAGGTTGTAAGCACCCGTCTCATGTTCAAGTTTAACAATCGCAGTGTGTACATCAGCGTAGGTATGGTTGCCATTTCCTCCATGATAACATTCGGGATACTTGGCTGTGTCTTCGTCAAGATATCGTTCTGACGTCAGGTAGTAGTTGAATCCACAAATGTCCGGCGCATAATTGTTATCTAGGAAATAGCTTAATTCCGAAACATCTATACCAACGCCTACCATGTACCTCCACATGTATTTATCAGGGGTTAATTTTCCAGCCAACAGTTCGTATGATAGCCAACGGCGCTCATTCTCGAATTCTGCCTGGTAGGCAAGCAATGGTGTGCTGTGACATTTTCCAAGGTCATCTGTTTGAATCAACTTGGCTCTCGGATTCACTTCTCTTATGGCTTTCATTGCCATTACCGTAGCTTTACATTCGCTAAGTAAAACTTTAAAGAAGTCGTAATCGCTTTTTTTATGTGGGAACCAATGGCCATATAGACCGCAAAATCTCGCCGTTGTGAGCGGCTCATTTACGGGCGTGTAAAACTCCAGCCAGGGAAACTTCTCCGCAACAGTTTTGGCGTAAACGGCAAGGCCCTCTTCAAAGCTACCATCATAAAAGTTCACATACTCCGGACCGCTGCCATGATGAACCAGTCCTGCAATTGGCGTAACACCCAGGTTCTTCAGATGATTCAAATAGCGCTCCGTCCTTGTCCAATCTATCTGCTCGCCTTTCTTCATTTGGTGCTTTTCCCAAATGACCGGGTAACGAAGCATTTTGACACCTAATGATGCAATCAAATCTAGGTCTGACATTCTTTCATAATGTCCAGAGTATTCAAGTTGGTCAAAATAATTGTCCCCCACTCTGTTTATGGTGCACTCCAGTCCACCCCAAACCTCTACTGTACCGTTATTATTAACTTGCATACTCGCTCTGTTTTGGTTACCTGCTACTTACTTGTCATATCATTACAACAATAAACGGTGCAAGTTTCTTTTCTATGCTTATACCTTTGGTTAAATCGGGTAGTTTCAAGGATAAAACAGTATATTCTGTTAATTGTGTTAAGTAATTCTTTCAATCTTTAGCTTCGGAAAGTACCCGAAAATAAAATAGCCATTGTTTGAGCAAACAAAAGCAAATCAATAAATTTAAACCTCCAGCTTGTAGTTATGTTATAGTATCAAAACCTAGCTGCAGAAAAACAGATTAACCCATGGATACATTCAAAACACAATTCATGATGAGCGATGTCAGAACTTACGTTACTGTTGATCTGCTTGCGGACAAGACCTTTGGTTGTACCTTAAACCTTGTTGATTTTTTTGAAGGGGATGAAGTGCCGACAGACAACGCGAACTATGACCTAAAGATCAGCCAACGCGAGGATGGGACTTGGGAACAAGCCGGAACACCGAAGGTACATTTGTCGACAGTCGACCTTCAACGCTTAGGAAAGGCAATTGAGGAACTCGGTTAGGTAACTAAATAGTAGTTCTAAGAAAATCATTGACAACGGCATTCACTTCCTCGGCATATTCTATTAGATTTAAATGCCCACCAGCGAGAATACTAATCCGTCCATTCTGTACAGCATCCCCGATAGAATAGGCTGTTTGTGGTCTAATGATACGATCGTTTTCGCTACCAATGACCAGGCATGGGGCTGTAATCCTGTGCAACAAGGGGGCAGTTTCCTGTTTTAACGTACTCAATATACCGTCAGCTGACACGTATGCTGGACAAAGCGCCGCAACACGGCAAAGTTGTCGCAATTCTTTGGCGGATTGTGGCCCTGAAAACAACAAAAAGCGGTAAAAAACGATACTTAAACCAGAAAGGAAATTAATCCTGCTAAGCAGGCTGAAGGCAATTGAATGCCGCTTGACAAAATGAAGATACGGAACGATCAGTGGCTTTTCAATGAACTGCATAAAGCCCGGAAAAAGGCAGGTTTTCATTGGATCAGTGTAACTGCAATTCTGAAGAATGACGCCTTTTATGTGATTGTTATTGTAGTTTATGCAATAGTTTAACAACGTCATACCGCCAATACTATGTCCATACAAATAGGGTTTGTTTATGGAAAGCTGCTTAAGAATATGATTTAGATCGGCAGCCATGATGGGTATAGAAAGGCTAATAGCTGTTCCTGACTTTCCGTGACCTGGGAGGTCAAGCAGCACAACTTTGTACTTATTCCTCAACTCTTTTTGTTGATAATACCACTGTAAACGCGTGGATTGCAAACCATGGATCAGCACTATTGGCTGCGCATGCTGTGGTCCGTCCAATTCGGCATACCAAATATTGCCGCTTGGACACTGAATATGCTGCTTAGACAAAGGCGGAATTTGTCTGAGTCGTCCTTGCTTTTTTCTGGAGGATACTAGATAGGATACTGCATAACGGCCGATGAGGAACCATAATCCGGCAGCTAGAAGTTTAAAGTTCACTGATGATTTACCTTGATGCTGCATAATTATTCCTCTCCTTCTTTATGTTTTTCCATCGTATCCATTACATCTTCAGGATGAACATCTTGTGCAAGCTCGTCCAGTTCAGCTTCATTGGCATCTTTAATATCCATCTTCTTAGCAATCTGCGTTACGAGTACAATTAGCCTTGTTACTTCATGTTCAGAGAGCAAGCTAACCTGCAGATCCAAATCTGCACGCTTATCGGCCTGAATACTCGCACGATTTTGACTTAT
>JAQBOT010000232.1 GCA_028287885.1 Pedobacter sp. | reverse complement strand
GTGGAGCCAAAAGAAACTCAGGGCAGGATTTCTTGAAGATTCATCCAAGTTATGCAGATAAAGCAATGGAAATTTACATCTCATTTGTGTCTGATGACAGAACAAGGGTGGCTACAAGTATGTACCTGGGCAGGCTCATTGCTTAATTGTTGTCGGAGCTTCAAATTCGAAAACAATTCTACCGGAGTTACTTTCGCGCTCTTTCATTTGTAGCTTTTTTCATTAAAGCCAGCAGTTGATCGTCTGTAAAATCATCGAAAGAATAATAAACTTGTCCCACTGCATGAAAATTCTCCGGCTGCACCAAAATTTCAAAAGCATCCGCTTCATCAAGTGCAGGATCGTATAGCCTCCCGGAGACGGGGGAAGCCAAGATGATTTTTCTGGCTTTCCTTTGCCTACATAGTCTAACCACCGGAACCAGCGTTACTCCGGTGGCAATACCATCATCAACTATAATAACTGTCCGATCAGCCAGGTCCGGCAATGGTTTTCCCTGCCGGTATAGCCGAACTCTCCGAGCAATTTCCTTGCTCTGTACTTTGATGATCTGCTCAATTAATTTGGCTTCCAATAATTCAGCTCCCCTGTCAGACACATAGAGGCAGTTTTCCTCCGCCAGGGCTCCAAAGCCATATTCTGGATTTTCAGGGAAGCCTAGTTTTTTAGCTACGATCACTGAAAGTTCTACCTGAAGTTCTTTAGCGACATAATAGGCAACTTCTACACCGCCCCTCGGAACACCAAAAACAATTGGATTGAGGTTCTTGTACTTAGGTGCAAGTAAACGTGCCAATTCTTTACCGGCATGAGCCCTGTCTTTGAAGATCCAATCGTGTTTCAGTTTAAACATAAATCAGCGTAATTGGGTGCCCTCTTAAACGAACATCTGCTTTTTTCACTTGTTTCAGTTAATCGGGCTATCCCTAAGAAAAAAATATATCTTGCGCATTACTTTGCCAGCTAATGCATTTCCTTCAGGGTGAGTGCGCTTTAAACAAGTAATGTCTTCCTCAACAGAATGGATCAATGGTAACAAACGATGAAAGATTTAAACTTTAATCGTTCTGAGGGGTTTTAAATAAGTGAACTAAAGTTACGGGATGCAGAAATATATACAAATTGTAGAAGATGATGAAGACATCAGGTATTGTGTTCAATATGTCTTAGAAGATGCGAACTTTGCTGTTGAGGCTTTTGAGGATGCCACATCATTTAATAACAGGCAACGTAAGGACAACGTTGATCTGATCATTCTTGATGTCATGTTGCCAGATGGCAACGGAATCGACTTGTGTAGGAATATCAAGGGCGATTTTCACACCAATGACACGCCGGTATTAATTATGTCAGCCCATGCGAGGGCACAGAACATTCTGGACGATGCCTGCGCAAATGACTTTATCAGTAAGCCTTTTGACATAGACTACTTCCTACATCGGGTAAAAACAAATCTTCATGTAGACTAAAAAGTTTCAAATTCTACTTTTTGACACCTGTACCTAGGCGTACGGAATAAAAAGCAAAATTTGAAACTAAAAGCATCTTCAAGCCTCTGGTGTTAAGTTAAACGCCTTCCGGTGTTAATCACATTTACCCGGTTAAACCTGCTGGTGGAGCTTCCATGTGAAACGGCGCTAACCTGCCCAGGCTGACCTTTACCGTCGGAGAATGTTCCCCCTAGTCTATAATCATTTTTATCACAGCTTTGTACACATGAATTCCAGAACTCCTGCGTATTCGCCTGGTATGCGGCATCTTTCAGTAGGCCAACAATCTTCCCTTCTTTAACCTCATACGCAAGCTGCGCGCTGAACTGAAAATTATACCGCTGCTGATCAATGGAGTATGAATTCCGACCAAACATATAAATGCCTTTTTCGACATTCTTAACCATTTCCGCAGCAGTAAGAGCTTCTTTGCCTGCGGCCAACGAAACATTTGGCATTCTTTGAAACTGTATACTGTTCCAACTATCCGCATAGCAGCAACCTTGTGATTCTTTCAATCCCAAAATATGGGCCTGGTCGCGAATGGTTTGGTAGTTGACAAGAACTCCATCTTTGATGATGTCCCATGCTCCACACTTCACGCCTTCGTCGTCATAGCCGACAGCACCCAGGGAACCAGATTGTGTTTTATCTGCAATGATATTCACCGCCTTACTGCCGAAGTTGAACTTCTTACTCTGCCATTTGTCTAAGGTAAGAAAACTGGTGCCTGCATAATTGGCTTCATACCCTAAAACCCGGTCAAGTTCCGTCGGATGGCCTACGGATTCATGGATTGTTAGAAACAAATGTGAGGGATCAAGAATGAGGTCGTATTTACCCGGCACCACCGGTTTTGCTTTTAATTTCTCATCCACATGTGTTACGGCTTCTTTCACATCCTCTAGCATATCGTAATTATACTTGTACAGCGTTACTGGCCCTCCTTTAATTTTCTGGTTTTCTTTCGGATTCAAATATTCATAGCCGAGGCCCATCGGAGCACTTAGTGCATTACGTGTTTCGAACTTGCCGCCCGCAGCATCTACCTTGGTCACGGTAAAATTTGGCCAAAGCCGATGAATATCCTGATCTATATAGGAGCCATCGGTAGATGCAAAGTACTTTTGTTCATTAACCAGGAAGAGGTTTGAGTTTACGAATTTTGCCCCTGCATTCATCGCAACAGCATTTACTTCTAAGAGCAAAGCAACCTTGTCTGCAATGGGCACCTCAAAGGCATTAACTTCAATTGGTGTTTTCCAGCTAACCTCACCATAGCCTTTTTGAGGCGCGAGATGAACAGGCTCTGTCATTAGTTTAGAATTTCCTTTTGCAATTGCGACAGCCATTTCTGCAGCCTTAGCTATGCTGGCATCATCCATGTTGTCGGTGGCAGCGAAACCCCAGCTGCCTGCAGCGATCACGCGGACGCCGAGGCCATAAGATTCTGAGTTTCCAATATTATCTACCCTGGCTTCCCGTGTTGTTAAAACCTGGCTTAGATATCTACCAATACGAACATCGGCGTAGCTGGCCCCTTTAGATTTAGCCGCATTTAAGGCCACGTCTGCCATCCTTTTCTTAAGTTTAACATCAACAGGCGTCAGTGCATCTTCGATGTTTATGGGCCTTCCGAATGCAGGTATACCTGGGGCAACGCCTGCTGCAAGGCCAATCCCCGTCATGTATAAAAAATCTCTTCTTCGCAACTTCTTAAAATTTAATTGTAAAAAAATAGCAATGAGAACCTCATTGCTAATAAACCTATTAAACTGCGTCTGATAAGGACGTGAAAGTAAAGTCTCTGATTTTCATTGGCGGGATCATCCCAGTTCCGGTGCGCACGGGTTTGCCAAGTGCCTCTACATTGTTAAGCATGATCACCGGGCTTTCATTGAACCTGAAGTTCTTCAATGGAAACTTGATTTCACCATTTTCAATGTAGAAAGTACCATCGCGGGTAAGTCCGGTAAGCAACAATGTTTGAGGATCTACAGACCTGATGTACCAGAACCTGGTTACGAGAATGCCTTTCTCTGTGCTTTTAATTAGATCTTCCAGCGACTGATTGCCGCCTTCAATAACGATACTGCGACCGAATGGAAGCGGTTGCACGCCCTTTTGCGCTGCCCAGTAACGGGAATAAGCAAGATTTTTTACCACTCCGTTCTGAACCCATTGCGTTTTCTTTATTGGCAGGCCGTCGCGATCCCATGTTGCCGAAGGAAGTTCCGGGTTCATCGGGTCCGAGTATATATTCACATTTTCAGAGAACAACTGCTCCCCGATACGATTACCACCACCTTTTTTGCTCATGAAACTGCGACCTTCATCTGCGCTTCTCGCATCAAAACCGCGGAACATGTTTTCGATGATATCACTTGCGGCCAGAGGCTCAAGAATCACGGTATATTTTCCTGGTTCAATTGCTTTTGCCCCAGCAGATTTGTTAGCCTTT
>JAQBOT010000191.1 GCA_028287885.1 Pedobacter sp. | reverse complement strand
AACAGAGAAGTTAAGCCCACCAGAGCCGATGGTACTGCGGTAACACGTGGGAGAGTAGGTCGGTGCCAAATCTTAAAGAAAGCCTGTAAGTTTATACTTACAGGCTTTTCTTGTTTATAGGAAATTTCAATCGGCAATTGGGGTTAAATTTGGAACTTGTATATCTTTCTTCTGATATCAGACTCAGTTCTTATATTCATCTAAAATCTTTTCCTTGACAGTATTCTTTTGTTAAAGCCTCGCAATCCACTTGTTAAAGCATGTTAAATTTTTCAAACAATCTGCCTTGATTTGTATTTTAGTTTGCTGAATACTTGGTGATTTAATAATGTATATTGTAGACTAAACATAGACTCAAACCACAATGAAATTTAAGATATACTTGCTTTTTGTTCTGATCTGTTTGACGATCGATTCCTCATTTGCACAAAACAAAAACGTTAAACTTCCCCCAAACTGGTTTAACCTTGACCTAATTAAAGACGGCTACTTTGGTATTAGCACGGAAAAGGCCTATAACGAGCTTCTTAAATCACGTACACCGACGAAAAAGGTTGTTGTGGCTGTAATTGATGGCGGCGTTGACATCAACCATGAAGATTTAAAGGACAACATTTGGGTTAATACCAAAGAGATTTCGGGAAATGGAATCGATGACGATCACAATGGCTACATAGATGATGTGCATGGCTGGAATTTCATTGGCTCCAAAGCAGGAAACCTGCAGTTTGACAATTTGGAACTTGTTCGTATTTACAGAAAACTAAACCCTAAATATAAATCAACGATCAAATCGACCGTTTTAGATAGTGCTCAAAAGGAAGAATTCGCCCTATACAAAAGAGTTACTGCAGAATTTGGCAAGAAATACGATGATGCTGATCAGCAATATCGTGTCTTGTTTGCGATCAACAAGGTATTAGACTCTGTTGCTTCTACGAATAAGAAAGCGGTTCCAACCCTTGAAGAAGTCGAGGCTTACAAGGCGACTGATGAGATGGAAGAGCAAGTGAAAAAGATCATTCGTTCTGGCAGTAGAAAAAGCAATGGATATGATAAGTTCTATAAGGAGGTGAAGGATGCTTATAAGCAGACCGATATCATGCTCCGCTATAATTTAAACCCCAAATATGATGTAAGAGAACGCCTGGTTGGCGACGATTACGCCAACAGTAAAGAAAGAATATATGGAAATCCTGATGTTATCGGACCTGACGCAGATCACGGTACCCATGTTTCTGGAATTATCGCTGCAAATAGAAACAACACACTAGGAATAAACGGTGTAGCCAATAGTGTATTGATCATGCCGATACGCGTGGTTCCTGATGGTGATGAACGGGACAAGGACGTGGCAAACGGCATCCGCTATGCGGTAGATAATGGTGCAAACATTATAAACATGAGCTTTGGCAAGAGTTACAACTGGGATAAGCAGGCGGTGGATGAAGCAATTAAATACGCGGAGGTAAAAGGAGTGCTCCTGGTTCACGCTGCCGGAAATGACAATCTAAATAACGACACAAACGAGGAATATCCCAGCAAATACTACATCAGTAAAGAATATATTGCGTATTTCAATGCGATGAAGAAACGTCACGCAATTGAGGAAGTAATCAGGCCTCTAAACCCGCAAATGCAAGGAAGGCAAATGCCTCAAGGACCGGTGAGGGTAAAACCTGCCATTCTTGATACTTTGAAATTTGATTTACCACATGTAAGCAACTGGCTGGAAGTAGGCGCGTCGGCGTATAAGAATGACGACAACCTTAAGGCTGAATTTTCAAATTACGGCAAGCACACTGTGGATGTGTTTGCACCGGGCTTTATGATCAACTCGACAGTTCCGGGTTCTAAGTACGAGGAGTTTGATGGTACAAGTATGGCAGCACCGGTTGTATCTGGTTTGTCTGCGCTAATCTGGAGTTATTACCCCAACCTAACTGCGGTACAAATCAGGGATATTGTAATCAAGTCTGTAACAAAGGTGGATCGAAAAATCAAATATAAGATTGAAAAGGAAGAACCCAAGCGTGGTTATTTGTCTGACATCTCTCTATCAGGTGGTGTGGTAAATGCTTATAATGCGTTAAAAATGGCTGAGACGCTGTCAACAGGCTCGAAATAATCCTTCACTTAATCCAGCCTGCGCTCTTCAGAAAGTTGAGGAGTCGCGGATCATCTGCGGAGAGAACGGGAAGCCAAAGGCCAATCTTCTTCCTGTTCCAATAGCGGCCTTCTGGGTTTCCGGGCTTTGCAAATGTATACCGATAAAGGCTGGCACGAATATAACGAGGAGGCTTATTTGTGAATGGGTTACTGGCAAACAAGCCAACCGCTTTTGCATCATTATGAAGAAGCTTATACACCAGATTCAAAGTCCATGGGTAATCTGTAGGAGAGCCCATCGCTGCAAACCACATCTGCCAGTCTAGGCGCAGCTGATATGGCGCTATTTGTGGTGGTTGCTTATCCAGGTATACCGGCAAACCTTTGTACTCGTAAGGAAGCCATTTTGTTTTCTCATTTGGCTTTTCGTCCATGGTACCTTCGAAAATCACGTTTAAACGTTCACGCCCAACGGTGCCGAATGCTCCATAGGTATTTACGAGGTCTAATGGATCGAATGAGGTGTTCATGATCTGCCCCGGGGAAAGCATGTTCAAAGTAGGCTGAATGCTGAGCAATCCTACGAGGGCCGTAACGATCCATCCTGCGGTTTCCATAGGTCTTGATGTTTCTTCAATTTGGGCAGCTGCATTCGCTTTCTTAACTAGGACTCCTGGGAGTATTCTCGCCCAAAAGCCATCGTCTAAACATGCGAGTGCCGGAATGATCGTCAGCCAGTTTAGAAAGGACAGGTTTCCACTTACGATGATGTTAATTTGAAATAATATAATTACGACGCCAGCAATGTGACGGGCGATGCGTGGCCAAAACACGAAGAACGGAGCAGCAAGTTCGGCAAGCCAATTGAACCAGACGCCAAGTTTAAGGGCTGTGTGTGGTAGAAAGTGAAATAACCGGCTTAGCGGCCCAGGTATGGGCTGTGTTTCGAAGTGGTAATACAAAGCTGTTCCATTACGCCAAATCTCGTCTCCACGAAACTTGATTAGTCCAGCGCCAAGCATGATTCGGAAGGTTAGCCAGCGAAACAAAACAATAATGGGGAATGGCGGAGCATACCTTGGGAAAGGGCGCATATCCAAAAGTGGACATAAGAAAATTGCGAGAAAGCCAGTCTCTGTAAGCTGGATTTCCCAGCCGTAACCCCACCATTCTTGTCCAACATGAACAATGGACATATACAGGAACCAAAGAACAGCAAGTATTATTGAATTTGCATAACCGGCAATTACAAGGCAGGATAGTAAGAAGCCTAACCAAGCGACGGTTAATAGTGCAGCGTCCGAATGCCAGAGCCAAAATATCGAGGGTAGCCTAAGGAACCCGGCCATGTCTGATCCGAGTGCTTGTTTTACTTGGCTGAGAAAGCTTTCCAAGGGGAGCAGCCCATGTTCTCCAATTAAGGGAATCAATTGATTAATAGCAACTAGAAAACCTATTGCGTAGATTATTCCGAGAAGCCTGAGGATCATGAAGCGGGTTAGCCAATAAGATGGTTTACGGTCTTGTTCTTCAAAGACCGCATCATTGTTGGTATCCAAATGTGCTTCATTTTCCATTCCTTTTCACCGTCAAGTAAGCCCTTCCGTAAAGGTGCTAATGCTATCTTTTATACCTTGATCCGCGAATAAAACAATGATAACGCCTTGTTGTTCTGAGTCTTTTCAGCTTTGGCATACCGAGATGAAACTCTATTGTACTAAGATGCTGTGCTGTACTCTTGCATGATTTGGGAAGAAATCTGCGATGATTTGCTATTTTTACCCGATACCATCATAATTATGAAAAAAGATAGCAGTTGCGACCTTAAAACCTGTTTCATGTGTCAGCTTTCGCTGTCCGAGTGGCATCCGGCAATTGCAAATCATAAGAAGAACTTTATAGCAAAGAAAGGGGAGGCAATAATTAATGAGGGAGACCCCGTAACTGGCGTTTACTTTGTGACCTCTGGAAACGTTAAGGTGCACAAAAAATGGGGTGACAAGGAATTGATTTTGCGTTTCGCAAATGGTGGAGCTATTTTTGGCCATAGAGGAATCACCACAAAGCTTAACACCTATCCGATCTCTGCTACTGCACTGGAGACTACGCAACTTTGTTTTGTCGATATCGAATTCTTCAAGACAACTTTGAAGGTTAATCATGATTTTGCTTATGGAATGCTGATGTTTTATGCTGATGAGCTTCATTCTTCTGAGAAAAAGATGAGAAATCTCGCTTTAATGTCGGTAAAGGAACGTTTAGCGGTAGCGATACTGGAACTCAAGGATCAATTTGGTTTAGATCCGGAAGGTTTTCTGGCGCTCGAGTTAAGTAGACAAGATTTGGCGGCTTATACCGGCGCAACTTACGAGACTGTATTTAGAACCATGAATGAGCTACTCGCTGAAAAGCTTATTAAAGTGAAAGGCAAGGCACTGGGAATTGAGAATGAACATGGATTAA
>JAQBOT010000140.1 GCA_028287885.1 Pedobacter sp. | reverse complement strand
TTTGCTGCCATTTGCCCAAGACCGTCGGACGATCCGGTGATAAATATTCTTGCCATGGTGATAATTGTTAATGATGTACTTAATATTGCAACAAACGCTGACTGGTTTTCTTCGGCGAATACTTAGGGCAATTCAAACTTTACGTTTACAGGCACCGCTCCCAATGCGGTAATAAGCGCAGAAACATTATCAATTTTTCCCAGTCTTGTATAGGTATAAGAAGTGGTAAAGCTTTTGTAAAAAAGCACCATGCAATTGTTACCGTATAGCATCAGGTCTCCAACCTGAATATCGCCTCCAGCAGAGGCGCTGGTCGGCAAAGTGCTATTGAAGTAGTAGAATTTTTCATTCGCATTAAGATCGCCCATGTTTATAGTTAGCGGCAACATTGCCTTGAATGCCGTTACAGACTGATTATCATAGAGGGTTGCTGTAAATACAGTAGATCCGACTATTATTTTCATTTTACCTTCCCTTCGGTTACTAGTGATTTCGTTGTTATTTCCGCTTTCAGTTGCCGCAGTAGCTTGTTTGTCCTTATCACAGCTTGACATGCTCGAGGATAAGGAAGCAAGGGTCATGATCGTTACCAATAATTGTTTCATAGGTTTGGTTTTTGATGTCGTTAAGTTCTATGAGTCTATTGTTTTGATAATTTTCGCGGGGATGCCCCCAACAACGGTATTAGCAGGAACGTCTCTAGAAACTACGGCACCCGCGGCCACTATTGAGTTTTCTCCAATGGTAACCCCTGGAAGTATGCTAGCTCCTGCACCGACCCAGGCGTTCCTTTTGATAACGATTGGTTTGGTGATCAAAGCCCTTCTGTCTTCCGGATCCAGTGGATGGTTCTCAGTAATAAGATTTACCCTCGGCCCGATTAATACTTCATCTTCCAGCGTAATCCCGCCCATATCAAGAAATGAACAGGCATGATTGATGAATACGTTCTTTCCTATACTGGTAAATATTCCAAAGTTGGTATAGAATGGGGCAAAAATAGTAGTGCTCTCATCTATCTTTGTACCGATAATCTCACTGAGGATTTCACGGATTGAACTTATATCATTCGCTGTGTTTAGCTGCTGTGAAAGCTTCAGAGTTCTACCAATTACTTCATTTATTTCGCAGTATTGAGGATCGTTCAAGCGGATAGGCCCGCCCGATCTTAACCTCTTAAAAATATTTTCTTGTTCAACTGCTGTTGCCATTTTAATCTTTTTTAGTTGTCTTGTCTGGATCTTAAATCAACCAAGAAATCCATACTGCAAATATCAGCAGTAAGCATTGCTTCCATTTTATACAGAATACTGAATTGTTTACCACTTTTACTGATTCTACACCAGAGCTGAGTAACACAGATTCATTTTGGTTAATTTTGATTGATAAATAACAATATGGAAGAAGTGAAAAGACTGGACACTGTCCGTCAGTATAACGATTATGTAGGAGTCGATACACTACATCCCCTGGTAAGTGTTGTTAATTTCAGTGCAGCCCCTACCATTCTCCACTATAGGCATTATATGGGAGTGTATGCCGTGTTCTTTAAGAACATCAAATGCGGGAATATGACCTACGGCTGCCAGAACTATGATTACGAGGACGGAACGATGGTATTTGTTTCACCAGGGCAGGTTTATGGGATAGACAGCAATGGCATACCGGTAGTTCCATCAGGCTATGGTCTAATTTTCCATCCAGATCTGCTTAAGGGAACACATCTTGGAAAGACTATTCGGGATTACAGTTTCTTTTCATATGAAGTGAACGAAGCGCTCCACCTTTCAAAAAAGGAACGAAAGACCATATTGGACTTATTGGAAAAGATTGCCTCTGAAATTGAGCAGAATATCGATAAGCATAGCAAAACACTGATCGTTTCCAGTATTGAACTATTTTTAAACTACTGCATGCGTTTTTATGATCGTCAGTTTATTACACGGAGCCACGTAAACAAGGATATCCTGGTACGGTTCGAAAATATTTTGATTGATTATTTCAGATCTGGCAAAGCAGCAGAGTTGGGGCTGCCAAGTGTGGCCTATTGCGCAGAACAGCTACATCTCTCACCAAACTATTTTGGGGACCTGATTAAAAAGGAAACCGGCAGTACCGCTCTGGACTATATACAGTCCAAAATGATTGATGAGGCAAAGACTTACATATTTGATCGTTCAAAAACTTTCAGCGAAATAGCTGCTGACCTGGGCTTCAAATATCAACAGCACTTCACCCGGATATTCAAACAAAAAACAGGAATGACCCCCAATGAATATAGGTCGTTAAATGGAATAAATTAACCAATGGCCAATAATCTAATAGCATGTCGATTAACTAACCAAGACACGTCATTTTAACAATGCTAAAACACAGATAACACTTTAACTCGCTTCTATTACTTATAGATTTAGTTCTTTTCTTTCACTAGCTTTTCCAACTTTGCTTTGCTGTCTGGAATATCTGCTAATGTCAGGGCTTTTTTGAATGATTCAATTGCCTTGATTTTGTTTCCCATCGCAAGATATAAATCGCCTATAGAGTCGTAACAATTACCGCTATTCGGATTGTTGGCGATATTGAGCTTAAACAGATTCTCTGCTTTCCTATATTGTTTTTTAGCTAACATTTGGTACCCTAAATTATTAACCTGAGTTTCATCTGGCTTAACCAGGTAACCCATCTTTTCAGAGACCTTTTTGTAATGTGCAACAAGTACTGAATCTATGTTAAAGTTTGGATTCCTGAGTTCACTGTCATATATCTTTAGCTTGTAAAAACCGAAAATAAATCGAAGCGCATCATATTCTCCAATTAATCTTACTGAGGGATGATCGTCGTCCTGATAGAACTTATAGCTGTAAGACAATCGGTTCCTTTTATTTACATTGAGAACTTTAA
>JAQBOT010000073.1 GCA_028287885.1 Pedobacter sp. | reverse complement strand
ATCAGAACAGAGGAGGCGCCAAAAGAGCCTATTAGAAATACATTGTCTGAGGCAGAAAAGTACCTGCTGTGGAGTATGCCGATTAGGCCAATCCCAAAAAAAGCACCAAGAAAAGTCCAGAAGTGCTCCTTATAGTCTACTAAGGTTTCCCTATAAAGAATATACCTCGCGCGTCTATAATGGCGCCTAATTTTCGTTTTCATGGGATTGCATATTTTGGCGCAAAAATACAGTTAAATGGAAGTTTTGATACATTTACTGTAATTCTTTTTCTTTGAAAAGCGCACCCAATGGCTTTTGTCTTTAAAAAAACGAATAAAATTGGCTTGCTGTCGCAGCATTCTTCCAACTTTTTGCTTTTTTTTAACCCACAATGGACGTATAATTGCAGAGTTTAGTCGCAAAACTTCTATGCAAGAACCCAAAGAACCCTTAATATACTCAAAAGAGCAAGATAACATAATTGCCGATATAGCACCCGCACTGATCTGGATGTCCAATGTCGACAATCAGTTTTGCTATTTTAATGCAGCCTGGCAGAGATTTACCGGTCAAACGTTAGAAGAAGGATTTGGCGAGGGCTGGATGGAGGGAGTTCAATCCGACGACGCACAGCGGAGGATGGAAATACATCATCGATCATTCAATGTCCGCAAGGAGTTTAAGGTACAATTTAGATTGAGACGACACGACGGGGTGTACCGCTGGATGCTGGATCACGGTGTACCACGTTATAACCCCAATGGATCCTTTGCGGGATTTATTGGTTATTGCATTGACATAAGCGACTTGCTTGAATCTGAAAAAATGAAAAACGAAGACGAAAACTATCTCCGATTAGATAGACACCAAGCCATCAACGAAGAACTCACTGCAACGAATGAGGAGTTGTATGCAGCAAATGAAGAATCCACAACAATAAATGAACACCTTCATCAAACTCAGGAACGACTAGCTTCGCTAAACAGCAAACTCGAAGATACGATTGCAACCCGGACGCTATCTTTGTCAGCAATTCAAACTACTGCCCAGGCACTTAACGAAGAACTGAGTGCCATTAATGAAGAAATGACGGCGGCAAACGAAGAACTGATTGCCACGAACGACCAACTTTCAATCAGTAAGCAAAAGCTTTTACATATGGTCGAACAGCTGGCCGCTAGTGAATATAAGACTAGAAGCATCGTCGAAACAGCACCTTTTCCAATAGGGGTATATGTTGGACGTGAGATGAGGATTGAATTCGTTAACGAAGCCATACTTGAAGTCTGGGGCAAAGGAGATGATGTGATTGGTAAATTCTACGCAGATGTGCTTCCCGAATTGGACAACCAACAAATTTTCACCCAACTAGATCAGGTATTTTTAACCGGTGAGTCATTTCACGCCCGCAATCAACGTTTGGACTTAATTGTGGAAGGATTGCCCAGAACGTTCTTTTTCAATTATAGTTTTACCGCCTTAAAAGATGAAAGCGGCAACATTTACGGCGTTATGAATACGGCAGCCGATGTCACCGATGTCGTGACCGCAAAAGATCTGATAGAGGAAAGTGAAGAACGCTTTCGCACGATGGCAGAAGACACCGACATGCTCATCGCTTTGGCTGACGAAAATAGCAATGGAGTTTATTTTAACAAGGCTTGGGAGCGGTTAACGGGCAAGTCAATGACTGAGCTGCTGAACAATGGATGGGCTGAGCTCGTCCACCCTGAGGATAGAGTCAAGTGGATCGACACCTACTCAACCGCTTTTAAAAACAAGGCTTCTTTAAGTGGTGAGTTTAGAATTCGCAGTAAAGATGGTGATTACCGCTGGCTATATGCTAAAATTCCAGCGCGATACCGTTCAGACGGGACATTCATAGGTTATATTAGTTCTTGTACCGACATAACGGAACTTAAGGAAGACGAACTTCGCAAAAACGACTTCATCGGGATGGTAAGTCATGAGCTGAAAACGCCACTTACATCGATAACCGGGCTTATTCAGATTACAAACGCCAAATTAAAAAATAGCGAAGATGTGTTCCTAAAGAACGCGATGGAAAAGGCGGGCGTACAGTTAAAGAAAATGGCCAATATGATCAATGGGTTCTTGAACATGTCGCGTCTTGAATCAGGAAAGATCATGATTGATAAACAGCGGTTTAATCTGGATGACCTGTTACGGGAAACTATAAGTGAAATGCAATTGGTGGTCTCAAGCCATCTGATCCATTTTCAACCCTGTGATCCGGTTGAAGTGGATGCAGACCGGGATAAAATTGGTTCAGTAGTTACAAATCTACTAAGCAACGCGGTCAAGTATTCGCCAAACAGTAATTCAATAGAGGTAAAGTGCCACATCGAAGGTGATATGGCCCAGGTGAGCGTCAGAGATGAGGGTATTGGGTTAAACCAACAAGATACAGACAAGATCTTTGATCGTTATCATCGAATTGTTACGGACCATACCAAGAACATATCGGGTTTCGGAATCGGATTATATTTAAGCGCGGAGATTATTGAACGCCATAAAGGTCGAATTTGGGTTGAAAGCCAAATCGGAACAGGAAGCACGTTCTATTTTTCTTTACCTGTTTAGGCGTTACGGAGGCATACTTACGGTCTGTCTGGCAGGGTAAACCAAAAAGTAGAACCCTCGCCAAAAACACTGTCGACACCCATTGTACCGCCGTGTCTTTGTATAATCTCTGCAGATATATATAGGCCCAAACCCAGCCCTGCTGTGTGGGTTTCTTGCTCTACACGATAGTATCGCTCGAATACTTTAGATATACTTTCCTCGGGGATTCCAGGTCCCTGATCAACAACAGAAATCTTTGCGAAATTTGTGATTCGTTCGACGCACACTACGATCTCATGTGATTGTCTTGCATATTTTACAGCATTATTGATCAAATTAACAAGTACCTGCTCAATTTTATGCTCATCGCCAAACACCTCCATGGTTGGATCACCTTGAAAGACAACCCTATACTTGCCCTCCATTTGTATGTGACTGCAACAACCATCAAGTAAATTAGATAAAACGAACGTGGATTTGTTTAATGATAGTTGTCCTTGCTCTAACCTCGTCGTACTTAGCAGCGCATCAACCAGGTGGACTAATCTTGTAACATGACGATCTGAATCCCGTGTTAATTTTAGAACCCGCTCGTTGATCTCGCCCCCAGCAGTTAACTGTTTGTTCATCAACTGAGTTATTGCTTTTAGACTTGTAATCGGCGTCTTAAGTTCATGACTGGCAACACTGATAAACTGCGACTTCTGTATGCGCAGGTTCCGTTGCTCTGTTATATCGTCAATTATCGTATATCCTAACCTCTGTTCCTTCGCCAGAAATAGAATTGATGTTACCTGGCACCAAATTATTGTACCATCCTTTTTAATAAGGCAGGTTTCAAGACTAAAGGATGGAGTGGCATTAT
>JAQBOT010000159.1 GCA_028287885.1 Pedobacter sp. | reverse complement strand
TCTCTGTGACGATCTTCTGTACGGCAAGGACGTCGCTGTCCCAACGCCTGTTCTGATAAACAAACACCTTTCTTCCGAGGCTGTCGGCAAGGTCGAAAAGCTCCTTTGCCTCAGCAACAGTTGGTGCAAATGGCTTTTCTACCAGAATGTGTTTTCCTTTTAACAATGCTTTTTTAGCGTATTCATAATGGCTATAATTCGGCGTGTTGATCACCACAAGCTCAATGCTTTCATCATCAATTAAGGCCTCTACAGAATCATAACTCTTAATGCCGGGATAATCTACATGCGCTTTCTTTTCATGCCGTTCTGTAATGGCGGAAAGTTCAAAGCCTGGGTGGGCAGCTATAAAAGGGGCATGGAATACTTTGCCTGACATACCATAGGCCAGCAATCCGGTTTTAATAATTTGATCCATCGTGTTCTGTTTATCAGATTAGAGAATTTGTATTCTAAAAGTACATAAAATGATCATGCCTAAAAGAAATTAAATTGTCCGTCGGTCCATATAACTGTATCTTTGTGGCATGAAACCAGCAGAAACTTATGCAAAATGGAAAAGTTTGCAGGAGAAGATTTCTAAGGAGTTTGATTCTGATGTTCCAGATCTGAAGGTTATTCTTTTCTTAATTGGTGTACAGGAACTCGGTAAGGGACCTGGTAAATACAGCAAGCGACAAAAAGAAGAATTGATGCACATTGCAACCTGTCGCTTATTAAGTGAGATGGGTTTTTATGAGTTGGAGGGCTTAGACCAGGATGGCTGGCCGCACTGGAAACTGCTTAAACCGGTGCCTTCCTTTGCAATGATGGAACAGGAGCTGCTATTGAAATCTCTTGCAATAAATTACTTTGAGGATATATACGGAGACGAAATGTAGTCCTTAAACATAAAAAAGCCCCGGCTGCGTTAGCAACCGGGGCTTTTTAGTATCTGATAAACTAGTTTGTATTTGTCAAACTAGCTTTGAGTCTTAGCTTGTTGTTTCAATTCATCGTTTGCAACAATTACAATTTCAACCCTACGGTTTGCAGCTCTACCAGCTTCAGTCGCATTGTCTCCAATTGGTTCAGAGTAACCTTTACCAACAGTAACCAAACGTGCGCTTGGAACACCTTGTGAAACAGCAAAAGCCTTAACTGCCGCAGCTCTTCTTTCAGAAAGGCTGATGTTGTAAGCTTCAGTTCCTCTACTGTCTGTATGACCAATAACTTTCACGTCAGTTCCAGGATATTGGTTCAATGAGTTTGCTAAAGTTTTAATGTTGTCTTTAGCTGCATCTTTCAATGTATTGCTGTCGAAATCGAATAGGATACCGCTATCAAATTTTACAATGATACCTTCACCTTCGCGGATAACTTCTGCACTTGGAATAGAGTTTTTAATCTCCGCAGCTTGTTTATCCATTCTTCTACCAATAAAACCACCAGCTGTACCACCTATTGCACCACCTAGCACAGCACCAACTGCAGTATTACCTGCTTTTTTACCGATAATTGCACCAATAACGCCACCTGCTGCTGCACCAATACCTGCACCTTTTTGAGTCTTTGTTAAACTGTCGCAGCCTTGGAATGCCATTGCACCTAAAGCTAACGCTATACTTAATGTAGCTATCTTAAATTTTGAAGTCTTCATATTACTTTTGTTGTTTTGAGCTGCTAAATCAAACCTGATGCCAAGTACAACCTTTTAAGTATTTGTGCTTAAGCAACAATAGATTGCATATTTATAGCGCAGCAAACCTCGTGTTAAATACCTTGAAATATGAGGAATTTGACCACAATACTGGACAACTTCTATTCCGCGAAATAGGTTTCCAGTTCCTTCAACGTGTTTTCCGTTGTACGGATGTCCTTGATTACGATTCCTTTCTCTAAAAGAATGATCCGATCGCAAACATCTGTAACGTGGTTCAAATCGTGGCTTGATATGAAAGTAGTTACACTGTGGGTTATTCTTAAGTTTTTAAGCAGTGTCTTTAGTCTGATCTGGGTAGTTGGATCCAAGTTCGCGAATGGTTCATCCAGAATCAGCAATTGCGGATTCTGCATCAATGCTGCAGCAATGCCGATCTTGTTTTGGTTTCCCTTTGAGAAGTCGCGAATGTATTTGCCGCTATTCAGAATCTCAGCATTAAAGAATTCCACATAACGCGTTAGGTATTCTTTAACATGCGCCTGGTTCATACCATGCAAACTCCCAACGAAAACGAAATACTCTTCCGGCGTTAGGTAGTCAATTAGAAAGCCTTCATCTAAGAACGACGCAGTATAATCTTTCCATTCATCTGTATGAGCGACATTCTTGTTCATGGAAAGTATTTCTCCTTGATCAGGACGGATCAGATCCAAAAGCATGCGGAATAAAGTTGTTTTACCTGCACCATTATTACCTACAAGCCCGATGGTTTCTCCCGCATTGATCCGGAGTTCGGGAATATTCACGACAGTACGGCCGCCGTATGTTTTCTTTAAGTTCTTAATTTCTAACATGCTTATCGTTCTCTAAAGCCTTCGGCGATTTTATATTTCCTTTTGTTAAACTCTTTCACTAAAAATCCTACCCAGAAGTCCTGAGTAAAGAAGCCGGCCAGGCCTGCAATGCCCAATGCTATAAACCCCCAATATGGATTAGCAAGATAGTTGAAGGGAACATAGAACAGGTAGGGAATCAGAAAGATCGGCAAACTCATCAACATTGATGTTGCTCCAACACCCTGAAAGTTAAAACTAGATCCTTTGCTCAGGTCAATGGCCTTGTAATTACGCGTGGCCATATAAATCACCAGGATTGGTGCAATGCCCAAACTGTAAAAGTAAGCGGCAAATTGGACCATCAGAATCTTCCAGCTTAAAAAGCCATATAGACTCACAATGATAGTCAGTACGGTAGAGGAAAGATTAAATAACAGCAGCTTCGCTTTTATGAAGTTTCGGATGCTGATCTTGTTGCTTAATATACCATCAAATTCAGCACTTTGCCAGCCAAACATAAACTGCCCATATAACAGCACCAGGTTTCCGGTCATGAACAAAGCAGCAAACAGCATCATCCCAAACTGGTTCTTATCTATTGCGCTTTGCTTGTATAAAAGAAGGCCGTAAAACAAGAAAATCAATCCTTTTGAAGCCGTAGACTTGCTTCTTTTGTTCCGGAGAATTAGTTTAATTTCTAGTGCAGCAAGTGCGCCGACTTCTCCAAACCGATCTAAAAAGGGATAGTCTGTACTGGACTTCTTCTCTTCACCAGCGCTCAATTCTTCAATGTAAAGATTGCTTCTTAGAAATCTTGCATTTACAAAAAAGACGGCAACAGCAAACACAGTAAATAGGAAACCGATTGCAGGAAAAACGGCAATTCGACTGAATACTAAATTGGAGATTGCTGCAATGGAAAATATGTCGAAATATTCAAGTAAGCCCAGGGTTACAAGCAGCAGAAAGCCCGCAACCACAAACCGGATGCTTGCCATAGACAAGCGTTTCACATACAGCGCCAGGTAGTTGTTGAAGATCGCCAGCGACATGATGGAAACCAAATACATTACAGCCGCGAAAGCCCCATAATGACTGCTTATCCGAATGATACAGAAAGGAAAAAATACAAACAGCGGTATAAAGTTAAATACAGAGAACATTGCCCTGATATTCAGGAAGTTTACAAGCTTTTGTTTTGGGATATTTAGATGCAAGTAGGGGACAACGGCCAGTGTGGGTAATTCCTGAAGTTGTAAGCGCGACAAAAATTCAAGGGCAAAGTAGTATAGAATGAGACCGTTAAAAACCTCAAACACATCTTTTTGGGGGAAAGCTGCGCTGATCATCTTGTCCATAAAGAAGCCGACGGCGGCGGCACATAATACCAGGTACAAAATCAGGAGCCCCATAACAATTTGGACAGCAATGTTGGTACCCTGGCCCCTGGATCGCCAAAAGCCGATCCATTGGTGGTTTAAGAAAGTCTTGAGCATATCAATAGTTGTATTTGTTCTTCCAATTCTGTCTTAGTTTCTCACGTAACTTATCTTCTGCCGGATTCTTTCCTGGCTCGTATAACTTGGTGCCGCTTATCTGTTCTGGAAGGTATTCCTGTTCAGAGAAGTTGCCTTCGTATCCATGAGAATACTGATAGTCCTTGCCATAGCCTATGTTTTTCATCAGCTTCGTTGGTGCATTCCGGATATGTAATGGGACTGGCAGATTGCCAGTTTGTTTCACCAGTTGCTGAGCTTTATTTATAGCCTCATAAGAAGCATTGCTTTTTGCAGAGGATGCCATGTAGGTAACGGCCTGTGCCAGAATGATCCGGGCTTCAGGATAACCGATCACATTAACGGCCTGGAAACAATTATTTGCGAGTAGTAAAGCATTTGGATTGGCATTGCCGATGTCTTCAGATGCCAGAATTAGCAAGCGCCTGGCGATAAACAGCGGATCTTCTCCGCCTTCAACCATTCGGGCAAGCCAATATACCGCGGCGTTTGGATCGCTGCCCCTTATAG
>JAQBOT010000468.1 GCA_028287885.1 Pedobacter sp. | reverse complement strand
CCAAGGTCCTTAACAACGAACATGTCTTTGGATCAGATGACATTGTAAAGCCAGATTTTTTTGTAGCTTCATCAATATCAAGATAGTTAATAGGATAGTTTTGGATTATTTCGTCTGTCATCGTTATGGGTGTCAGCAATTGCTTTCCAAATGAAAGATAAGGTTTTACTTTTGACTTGAAAGGTTAGGAATGGTTGTTTGCTTCAAAGCCAACGGAGACTATAAACCGCGGAAGGTTGAACCCCATTAGGGTAAAAAATCAACAGCATAGCTATGAGGCGGTGTAGGATCGCCGCAAATGTAGGTATAATTCATTTTGGCGGCACCAATTTCACAACAATACTGATTGTACAATAATCGTTTCTATCTTTAGCTTAATCAGATTTATTTATATGATCAATCTCCCCGGTAAGCCTAAATCAAACGAATATCTGGTTGCTGCAAGTGAGGCTCGCCTTAAAGCACTAGTCACCGCCAGTTCTGATGTCATTTATAGCCTAAGTGCAGATTGGCTAGTGATGCGGGAACTTGATGGAAGGGGTTTTCTAAAGGACACCGAAGAACCAATCACCGATTGGAAGTCCCGTAATATCTATCCGGAAGATTTGGAAAAGGTTAACGCTGCAATAGATGATGCAGTAAAGACAAAAACAATATTTCAATTAGAACACCGGGTACTTCGTGCCAATGGTACGCTGGGTTGGACTTTCTCCCGGGCAACGCCTATACTGGATGACCAAGGTGAGATCCTGGAATGGTTTGGGACAGCCAGCGACATTACCGAACGTAAGAATGTTGAGGAGGCACTTAAGGAATCAAGAGCACAGTCACATCAACAAAAGCGACTGTATGAAACAATTACAGCGACCACTCCGGATTTGCTCTACGTTTTTGATCTAAATTACAAGTTTACGTATGCAAATAGCGCACTGCTCTCCATGTGGGGTAAGACCTGGGACACCGCGATTGGCAAAGGATTGCTTGAAAACGGATACGAACCCTGGCATGCAGAAATGCATGAGCGGGAGATTGA
The DNA here is from genome assembly GCA_028287885.1 of Pedobacter sp. Classification (GTDB taxonomy): domain Bacteria; phylum Bacteroidota; class Bacteroidia; order Sphingobacteriales; family Sphingobacteriaceae; genus Pedobacter. Next base: position 3,708 of record JAQBOT010000468.1, on the reverse strand, counting down.
TAAGATAAGATCAACCAAACAGTCCATTCGCGGCGAGGTCGCATTTAAGCACGCTGTTTTAGGTAGGCGTGTCTATGACTACATTCTTTCGCCCGTATTTAATGAGCATGATGAGGTAGAAGCTGTAGCTGGCACCACCCGGGATGTTACTGAACGTCGTCTTTGGGAAAAATCCCTGGCAAGAGGCTCAGAAGAATTACAAGCCATCAATGAGGAATTGGCGGCAACCAATGAAGAACTGGCTGCATCAAACGAAGAATTAATAGCGACCAATGAGGAGCTGGCCCTGGTTAATAAACAATTGGTCAACGCTCAGGAGAAAATCGAAGAAGGGCAAGTGGCTTTTCGCTTAGCCGTCAATGCCGCCAATTTCGGTACCTGGCATATTCATTCAGTTACACGAGAGTTTATCGTAGATGCCCGCTTAAAAGAACTGTTCGGCTATTACCCGGAAGAACCACTCTCTATTGAACAGGCGGTGGCTCAGATCACAGAGGAATACCGCGAGTATGTATCGACGAAGCTAGAGAATGCCATTTATAATAACGGCGATTATGATGTTACCTACCCGGTCGTAGGCTTGCATGACAGCCAGCTACGTTGGCTACGTGCGATCGGCAATCTAAAAGTGGACAGCTCCGGTGCATTCTCCGCTTTCACAGGTGTTGTCATGGATATTACTGAACAACAACTTGCATCTGCGGAAATTAAACATGCGGAAGAAAACCTGCGCATGGCGATAGAAGCTGCTGGTTTGGGCACTTTTTCTATTAACGCCTTAGATCGCGTTTTTGTCGCATCAGCAAAGCTGAAGGAGTTCTTCGGTTTTCTCGAGGAGGAAGATGTTCCCTATGCTGCCGCTGTTAACCAGATCCATCCTGATTATAGACAGCAAGTTGCAGACCTAGTGGAATCTACCATTATCCAGGGTACCCAATTTGACACAGAATACCCCATCATTGGTTTCCGAGATGGAAAGATACATTGGGTACGCGCCATAGGGCGAATGCAGCATAGTAGTGGCAAAGATTATTTTACAGGTGTACTTCATGAAGTTACAGAGAAAAAGCAGGATGAACTTCGGAAAAATGACTTCATCGGAATGGTAAGTCATGAACTAAAAACGCCACTTACTTCGATGAAGGGCTATATTCAGGTTCTGCTTTCGAGGTCGAAAAAAGGCGAAGATCAGCGCAGCAATGAGTTTATTATAAACGCACTTGAAAAAGCAAATTTGCAGGTTGCTAAGATGACCAGCATGATCAATGGATTCTTGAATATTTCTAGACTTGAATCAGGCAAAATACATATAGATCGGCAGATCTTCGATCTCGCTAAGTTGATTAAAGAAGTCGAAGATGAGTCTTTAACTACCATTACAAGTCATAAAGTGATTTTTGCACCGGTTGAAACCACCTTTGTGAATGCAGATTGGGACAAGATCGGACAGGTTATCAATAACCTGATCAGCAATGCCGTAAAATACGCTCCTTATGGAAGTACGATTAACATTGGTTGCCTTACCGTTGACGGGGTTGCAAGTGTTAGCGTAAGAGATGAAGGGATGGGAATAAAACCTGCCGATATTTCCGAAATATTTACGCGGTATTACCGGGTGGAGGGAGGTCAAATGCATTCGATCGCAGGCTTTGGGATCGGTTTATACCTATGTGCGGAGATTATCCATCGGCACGATGGAAAGATCTGGGCGGAAAGCGAATTCGGGAAGGGTTCCACATTCATCTTTACACTGCCACTGTCGGCAGCACAAGTTTGAAATCACTTGTAGTTGAAGGATAGTAGAGGAAGGTCAAGCCAGCCAAAGCTTCACCAATCCACTAAGCTTGCTCTAAAATGCTTTTTTTAGCAATATTATTCAATGATCAAATGCTTAGTTGCCCCAAGTCTTTTGGGTAGAGTAAACCAAAAGGTAGAGCCCTTACCAATCTCACTATCGACACCGATTTCCCCATGATGTTTTTTGATTATTTCGGCAGACCAATAGTGCTACCATAGCTGGATTTACCTGAAGTATCTTTAAATCAGAAGAAATTACCTTATTGCCAAGCTTGGAGGTTTCGAATATCGTACGAAAACGAATTTGGCTTTCCTCATAATCTACTTTTTCCTGATAAGCAATATGCAACAATTCTGTGTCAGATTTCAATTGTTCAATTTGTTCTTTTAACGTTTCGATCTCTTTTTTGAGTAATTCTATGTCTTCCATGCGTCTCAGAGCACCCTTCATCCTAAAAAGCCAAGGACCATAAAATGATTTTTATTTTCTAAGATACAAAGTCTATGTACGCTTTATTGTAACAGTTTTATACTTTGAACTCGAGAAAAACAATTTCTTTGCTCAGCAGGCTGAAGAACTATTTTCAATTTTCAATATCTAAGATTCACAAGTTAAAAATGAAAATTCAGCTTTTAAAGACATATTATATCGGTATATCGATGGCTTTATATCTAATCCGTCATCCCTCTATAGTATTATCTATCCGGATGATGTGAATTACGTTAAACTTACCGTGCAGAAGATTTTAAAAGAGGAATAAGCGAGCTCATCTTGATTTTAGAATTGTTTTGCCTGATAAAACCGAACGCTGGATCTGGTTTTAAAGCAACGAAAAAAAGGAGAGTACATAGTGCGGGAAGGTTGGGTTGAATGTTCAAGACCCCTTGAAAGAAATTTAGAACACTAGTAAACCTTGATTGTTTTTACTTGATATGTAATTGCTATGGCCACATCAGATACACTGGACGATTTCAAAAAGGTGGTTGTCATTGGTACTTCTGCCGGCGGCTTAAACCCCTTAAAAACTTTGATTTTCCAGTTAAGAAAAGGCTTTGACGCGCCTATTCTGGTCGTACAACATCTATCGCCAGATGCGCAAGGGAACGTGTTTTTAGATGCACTAAATAGAATAGGGGCGATAAGATGTGAGCAAGCCGTAAATGGTGCCAAACTTAAAAAAGGCCATTTATACGTGGCACGTCCCGATCATCACTTGATGATTGACGATGACCAAACCTTAATAGTTACCAAAGGTGCGCGCGAAAACCGTTTCAGGCCAGCCATTGACCCACTCTTTCGTTCTGCTGCCGTCGTCTTTGCTAACCAAGTTATTGGAGTGATTTTAACCGGGTATTTAGACGACGGAACAGCTGGCATGATCGCAATTCAAAGATGTGGTGGCATATGCATTGTTCAAGATCCGACCGATGCTGAATACCCCGATATGCCAAAAAGTGCTTTAAGTAAGCTAGATCCAGATTTCTGTTTGCCTGTTTCAAAAATGGGAGAACTTTTTTATCAGCTTCTTCAGGAGGAAAGCAAAGAGCGAGTACCTATTCCGAATGATATTCGTGTTGAATCTAAAATCGCAAAGCGGGTTTTAAATGACCTTTCTTCGGTAGAAATTTTAGGTAAACAGGTACCTTTTAATTGCCCAGGTTGTGGTGGAGTGCTGTGGGAAATCGAAAACGACCCTACGACTAGATTTCGCTGCTATACCGGGCATGCATATACTGCAGCTACGTTACTTGCAGAACAAACCATGAAAATCGAGGAAACCATGTGGACTGCGATGAGGATGTTTCAAGAACGAAAAAACCTGTTGCTCAACGTTGCCGAGAATCAAAAGGGTGTTAATGCTCAACTAACATTGGAACAAGCAGAACTATCTCAGGTTCATATAGACCGCA
>JAQBOT010000453.1 GCA_028287885.1 Pedobacter sp. | reverse complement strand
TATTTACATCGTTAATGTTGCCTATACCTATTTAAGTGGGATTATTTTAGGGTATCCTGAAGTTTTTGCGTCTGGTAATCTGCAAGTTTTTGCAAGGGTCCAGAGGCCAGCATCTTCATCATCATATTTAAATCCGCAGTGATGATGTGCTTGGCGATGGTTCCACCATTCGCATCTGGTTCAACCGTCCATTTCAATTCCACGTCAAATGGTGCCTTTTCGGTTGGTACAGCAATTAATTCTTTGTTCTCAATGCGTTCAGAAATTCTTATAGCAAGTTTCGCCATATTCTGAATGGTAAAACTTGCCTGATCTTCAGTGGAGGACCAGTTGTAAATATTTTCTGGCATCAACTGTTCGTGGTTGTTTAAATCCGCAAGAAAAGCATATACTTTTTCCACAGGCTGTGCTACGGCCGCGGTACTTTCAATTATAGTCATTATAGATTTTTAGGTTTGTTATTCTTTACCCCATTCAGAAGGATTCTTCCGCCATCTTTTTAACAAGTCAATATCCGTTTCCGGGATAAAGCTATGTTCAGATGCATAGTCGATCAGTGTATCGTAGTCGGAAAGCGCCAAATACCGGCATTTTGCATTTTTGAAATTTTCTTCCGCCTCATCGAAGCCATAGGTGAAAATGGATACAAGCCCGGCAACCGACAAGCCCGCCTCTCTCAAAGCAGCTACAGCAGCTAAACTGCTCTTTCCTGTAGATATCAAGTCCTCAACAACAACCACACGCTGTCCTTCTACAATCTCGCCTTCAATTAAGCTGCCTGTACCATGTTCTTTAGCTTTCGCACGTACATAGGCAAAAGGCAATCCAAGTTCCTGAGCAACCAGCACACCCTGTGGGATACCAGCAGTAGCAACGCCGGCAATTAGATCAACAGAGCCAAATTCTTCCTGGATCAGCTGAGTAAGCTTTTGTCTAATGTATGTTCTTACAGAAGGGTGGGAGAGCGTTACGCGGTTGTCACAATATATAGGTGATTTCCAGCCCGACGCCCATGTAAATGGATTATTAGGCTGTAATTTAATTGCTTTAATTTGCAAAAGAAATTCAGCTACCTTAGATTCAATATCACTTTTATTAAACATGTTTCAAGATTACAGAATTATCTACAAGTCGGCTTAAAGGCCATCTAACCGTGTCTTTCATAGGGCAGTAGAAAAATGTAGAAAATTGATTTTTAATTAGTTTGTTGTTGCCTCAAATATCGGGAAATAAAAGCGCCCCCAAAAACAATTGTTGATAATGATTGCAACATTAGCCCTCCACTACTGATTTTCAATTGGTTAGTAGGTGTCACTGCTAACCACTACTGTGCCATTGATCCTGTTTAACTTAACAGCCTTTCCAATTAGCGCATCTATTTTCTTGTTAAATTCTTGTGCATGAGTGTTTAATGCTAAATAAATAATTAGAACCAGCGTGACCAGAACTTTTCGCATTTTTTAATGTTTCCTAAATATATGTAAATATTTGCTTAAGATTTCAGAAAACGACAACCGCAGCTAATCCCCTCAAGTGCTTTAATTTTGTAATATTTATTCCTAATTTTATCCACCAACGGAACCTATCAAACATGAAGAATTATATAGTTTATATCAACAACAACAGTTTGTTCATTACGGATTCTATCCCCGAGCATTTAGAAGACTTCCAGGAACTTCAACTGGCGAATCTAAACTTCAAAACCTTTTATAAAGAGGTTAAAAAGGAAGCGGCAGAGCATTATGTAATTATAAATGAAAACCCGAAGGCCGTTTGGAAAAGTATTAAGAAAAGCTGTGAAGTCATTAAAGCTGCAGGTGGTTTGGTAAAGAACGAAAATGACGAATACTTATTTATCTTCAGGAACAAACGCTGGGATCTTCCGAAAGGAAAAGTAGAAAAGGGCGAGAAAATGAAACAGGCCGCCCTACGTGAAGTAGAAGAGGAGTGTGGCGTTAAGATATTACAGAACAACGAGAAGCTTTGCAGAACCTACCATTTTTATGAACTTAGCGGTAAGATCGTTTTGAAAAAAACGAATTGGTACAACATGACCGTTAAAGGGAGTCCGAAGTTAATTCCGCAAAAGGAGGAAGGAATAACCAGGGCAGAGTGGTTGGGTCAGGGACAGCTCCAGCCTGTATTAGATAACACGTATCCTTTAATTCGGGATGTACTGCAGAAAGCAACGCTGATCCAACTATAGGAATTCCATAGCTTCCTTTGGTAAAAAGGGGCTAACATCGCCATGATTCCTTAAGATATCCCTTACTATAGTGGAGCTTATAGCCGAATATTCCGGCTTACTTAATATGAAAATGGTTTCCACGTTTGGCATCATGGTTTGGTTGATCTGAGCAATTGCTCTTTCATATTCAAAATCTGCTACGGAGCGAATGCCGCGGATCATATAGCTTGCACCAATAGTCTTACAGAAATCCACAGTTAAACCTTCATATAGAGCAATCTCAACGTTTGGGTAGCTTTTAAACACCGACCGGACAATCGCTTCCCTGGTTTCTATGGAAAGAAATCCCTGCTTCGAGCTGTTCAGTCCAATGCCAAGCACAACGCGGTCGAATAATGGAATGGATCTTTTTAAAATATCGACATGCGCTATGGTAATTGGGTCGAAGGAGCCTGGGAATAATGCTGTTTTCATAGGTATCGGTTTCTTTTTGTTGTCGGACTAAGGTTCCACTTCTGCCTTTTCGAAAAAGCTGAATGAAGAATTTCCATACCTGCGGGTTTCTGTGAAATTCGGTTGTGCGTCTAGCTTTAAAAACGGAGGATGTTCAACAATCAGCAAGCCATGTTCTGCAAGTAGGTTGTGTTCGAAAACAAGTTCTGAGATGTTCGGAATGTTTGGCAGATCGTACGGGGGATCAGCAAAAATGATCTGATACTTTCCTGTATGTCCGGCTAGAAACTTAAACGCATCAGCTTTGATCGCCGTGATCTCAGGTAGTTCAAATTTCTTAATTACATCATCCAACCAGCGCACACATCCAGCATGCTTGTCCACTGCAACCACGGAGCGTACGCCTCTCGATGCAAATTCCAGGCTTACGCTGCCGGTACCCGAAAACAGATCCAAAATGTCGCAATTGCTAAAATCATAGGTGTTATAAAGTATGTTGAACAAGGCTTCTTTTGCCATGTCTTTTGTCGGTCTCACGGGTAAACTTGCCGGTGCATTCAAATGAATGCCTTTAAGTTTTCCTCCAATTATTCGCATAGTTGTAGTGCTAGTAAGCTGGTATAATAATGTGCAGGCATATCCTCCAATATGCTGTTATCCAGTACCTCTGCTGAAGCGGTATTCCAGATAACCGATTTAAAGTATTTTTGAAGCACTTGCTGCTGCAAATCTCCTTCATTGATTATACCACTGATAAGGACATCGATTTGGCTCGGGTCCAGTTGCAGCTGTTTAAAGATCAGCAGCAAGTAGTAGGTAAACTCTTCTGCGTCTTCAGTCAAGAAGAAATTTTGAAAGATCAGTTCTCCATTGCTATTTAGCATAGCGAAGAAGGACCCGGCGGTAAAATCAATTATCAGTTGAAAACCAGGCTGATATTTAGAATTTGAAAGGAAGGGCGCAGTTTGTTCAAACTTTTTTGCCTCTGGCCAGTACTTGTTCATCGCGTCCTCAATTACTTGTGGAAACAAGAAAATGGTTTTATGTTGCTGGCTCGGTATGGATATTGTATTTACGTTGCTTGAATAATGTTCCAGTTCCGTAAAGTAAGGTGCATAGGTATCGAGAAGCCCATCGTTATAGAAATCGTTGGGTATGGAGATTGCATTGATGGTATAAGAACAAACTTTAACGCTATTGAAAGACAATCTCAAATATGGGTCAGCATGTAGTAAGCCAAGAAGTTCATGCTTATGATCCTGGAAATTTTGACGGTCGTACAGAACCTCAATGCGCTTGTTCTGGGTGTTAACAATAACATAACATAAACTATCGGCAGTAATTTTTAACAACAAATTACACTGTATAGCCGCATTTGGATCAAAGTTTGGATCCACCAATAGGATGCTGTTGTTGTTATTCATCTTAGCAAAATTAATTCTTTTTTCTATAACCACAGCATTGCATATTTGTAAAATGGATAAAGCGGCACGCATTGCGCAAGCCTATCAATATGCCCCAACGTCAGAACAGCTGGTATTTTGTGAAAAGATGGCTGTTTTCTTGTCACAAGAGCTCGACACTACCTGTTTCATTTTACGCGGGTATGCAGGTACGGGTAAGACCACCTCTGTTGCCGCACTAGTAAAAGCATTGCCGCAGTTCAAACTTCGGGTAGTTTTGCTGGCACCAACCGGACGTGCAGCAAAGGTGATCAGCAACTATTCAGGTCGCACAGCCCTTACAATCCATAAGAAGATTTACCGCAAGCGTTCTTCTGTTTCCACAGAACTGGCCTTCCAACTGGCTCCAAATCTTGCAGAACATACCCTTTTTGTTATTGATGAGGCTTCCATGATTGCTGATGAATGGAATACCCAGAATGGCTCCACTTTTCTAAAAGATCTCATGGAGTTTGTATACAATGGCAAGAACTGTGCAGTCGTTTTTGTTGGTGATACCGCACAGCTTCCGCCAGTAGGAAGTTTAGAGAGCCCTGCCTTGAACGCCAGCTATATTGCAAAGAATTTCCATAAACGCGTTACCGAAGTTGAACTTAAAGAAGTTGTTAGACAGGAAAAAACCTCTGGAATATTGGCGAACGCAACCATGTTGCGGGATTTGATAAACAGTTATGAGAACGAGGAGAATGAAGATTCAGCGCAAGCTATAGCCTTACCGAAATTCAAGACGGCAAGCTTCAAAGATATCTTCAGAATGACTGGTCTAAAGTTGGTAGAGGGCCTGGAGTATGCGTATCGGAAGTTTGATATTGAAAACAGTTTGGTTGTCTGCCGATCAAACAAATCAGCGAACGTTTACAACCAGCAAATCCGCACCCGCTTACTTTACCGAGAGGAAGAATTAACAGGAGGCGACCAGATTATGGTTGTTCGGAACAACTATTTTTGGCTTCCGGATAACGAGGCAACGTCTTTCATTGCAAATGGTGACATGGCGCGGATAACCCGCGTACGAAACGAAGAAGAACGTTACGGTTTCCGCTTTAGTGAGGTGCAGATGGAGTTCCTGGACTATCCTGATGCTGGTGCAATCACCTGTAAGGTCATGCTTGATACGCTAAACGCCGAAACACCTAACCTCTCCTACGAAGACAGTAAGAAGCTTTTTGAAGGCTTAAGTGTTGATTATGAACATATTTCTAATAAACGGGAACGCCTGCTTGCAATCAAAGAAGACCCCTATTACAATGCTTTGCAGATCAAATTTGCCTATGCCGTAACCTGCCATAAGGCACAAGGCGGACAATGGGATGCTGTGTTTGTGGATCAAGGGTATTTGACTGAAGACATGATTGACCTTGATTTTCTCCGCTGGCTCTATACCGCTGTTACCCGGGCAAAAAAGGAATTGTTTCTGGTCAACTTTTCCCAATTGCTCTTCGACACTGTCCCGCAGGAAGAATACTAATTGATTAAAGAACGAAGGTATACTCGACAAATAAACTTTTTACCCAAAAGAAAAAGCAACCGCGCTGGGTGTGCCCATGAATATAGCCATTGTAGACGGCGGGGCGAATCTCGTGTCATTTCATAGAATGGATGATGCCTGGCTTGGATCCATTTATATCGGCATTAAAAAGGCAAAGCGGCACGTATCTTTAATATGGATTCTGGAGAGATCGGCAAGTTGTCGCAACCTGGAGGTCCATTATACAACATTGAACATTCGAACGGAGGATTAATATCCTTTCCCGGTGGCGTGTTGCTGAAGGATAGCCAGGGAAAAATTATCGGTGCTGTTGGTGTTTCCGGCGGATCTGTTGAGCATGACCACGAACTTGCCTCAGCGACGGAAGAAACTTGCTCAAGCCTGGTTTAGAAGACAATCTTCGCAACTGTTTTTATTTGCAATTATAATAAGGTGCCTCCGTTATGGAAGCTCTTTATTCTTGAGTCTCGAGAATGTGAAAACCGCCATAGTCTCCATCTACCCTAAGGAGCAGGGAAGGGTGGGATTGTTACCACATTAAGGTTAGAATTCCAAAGATGCTTGGCTCTGATAAAATTATTTTGAATATAGACGGACCAGAGTATGTTGGATCGGAATTTTCGTATTAATATAAAGTAACGGTAACCACAATAGGCGGTAGGGTTTAACAATTGACAGTCAAAGTGTCCTTTATGTAAGTACCTTCAACTTTGTTACAAAATCAGGAAACCGCATCCGGAAGATTGTGATGGAGTAAATAGGCCTTCGGCCATCGCAATTGCCTTTCTCAATAATTAATATTTCCTTTCTCCTTGAGCATTAAAGTATTGTTAATCACATATTTTATATGTAAATTCATTTAGACGAAATATTATTTGAAAATTTTATCCGGTACTTTGATTCTTCGACAGGGACATTGCCTGTTGCGCATTATTTGCTGATCCTCACGAAAGTTTCTGCCACTATATCCCATTAGGCTAGCAGATTAGAAGTTGATTATTTCTCATTAAACCTTAAGCGTTATGAACAAGATTTTAGTTTTCGCAGCTTTGTTAAGCTGTATGATTTTAGGATGTAAGCAGAAGGAGAAGGTATCACAATCGGGCCTTGAAGGTGTATATGAACTTACAAGACAGGTACTCAAGGGAGGTAAGACGGACTCTACAATAAAGAGAGATCAGGTCAAGATATATACAGACCGTCATTTCTTATATGCCAGCATTGTACCAGACTCCTCCGTAGGTTTTGGTGTGGGCGCGTATACACTAGACTCAAGTGGCAAAAAAATAGTTGAAAAAAGCATGTACACCAGTAGGGCGCTTGATTCTTCGTTGACGTACAATTTAGAAATCGCGAAGCGGGACAGTGGCTATACGCAAGTTATTCCCGACTATACTTCAGCACAGGGAGTTAAATATGTGTTGACTGAAGATTACATAAAACTGGCGCCCGGGGATACGACTAAGCTTGATGGACTGTGGAAGATGGAAAGAACATATACGATAAGAGGAAAGGACACAGCTGAAACGAAGGTGAAACAATACAAGGTGTACTGGGCAGGCCACTTTATTTTTATTCATAGATTTCCCTTAGATTCAACTGACAAGAAATTCAGAAATGGCTTCGGCACAGGTGTATTTACCTTGAGAAATGACACCTTAAGAGAAGTAGAGCAGAATTCAAACTACTCCCTTCTCCGCGGACGAAATTTTGCAATTAAGATCAAATTCAATGGACGAGACGAATATACGCAGGTAATCAATAGTGCCACAAATGGGCGCTCTGTAGAAATCTACAAGCGGGTGAAGTAACGAAGTGGAATTGCCAACTACCCAATTGTACCAACTGGCAAAACAAGCCTTTTATATACCTCATTTAACAGGTTTGCGATGCCGGTATATATGGCCGACGCCCCGCATACAATTCCTTCATAGCCAGCAATGGTCTTAATGCCAGCGTTGCCGGTAGCGTCGCCTATCGCCAGTAAAGCAAACAAGATTGTCAAGGAAGCAAATACAAACTGCAGTGCACGGTTAAGTCTTAAAGTTCCAAAGAAAAGCAAGAAAGTAAACAAACCCCATACCGATAGGTATGCTGCCATAGCTCCTTCCGATGGCGCAGTTGCCAACCCAAGTTTTGGTAATAGTACTAAGCCAACTAAAGAAAGCCAAAAGAAGCCGTAAGAGGTAAATGCCGTTAGCCCAAACGTATTGTCTTTTTTCGCTTCGATAACGCCCGCAATAACCTGCGCTAGCCCTCCGTAGAAAATACCCATTGCCAGGATCATGCTATTCATTTCAAAGAAACCTGCGTTGTGGATGTTTAACAATACCGTTGTCATTCCGAATGCACACAGACCCAAGGGCGCTGGGTTGGCAATTCCGTCCTTTAATGTAACTGAAGCGGTAGGGAAGGGCGTAGTTGGAATTGGGGTACTTGGTACCGGATTGGTTTGTAGCATGCGTCTTTAATTTGGTTGAAATAAATATAGAATTTTTTTACTCGCTTAGCTTATTGTTAACACTATGTAATGAATTTTAATCCTGATAAACGATACTGGCATAATTTTAGTAAATTTGCAGAGTAAAGGGAAAAGAAGTAGTTATTCTGATCTTACTTTACACATGCTGGGGCCGTTTTGGATTTGACAGGGTGAAGCTAAGTATGTTAGCATGCAGTGCGTTGTACGGAGAGCACTTAAAAGAGAACGTTCACACTTTGATTGGCGAAAATAACTACGCCTTAGCTGCCTAATTTAGAATTAGACAAGCTTTTGTTCCTCTAACTGCTGCATCGTTAGGTTAGAATCAGGAGCATCGAAATAACAATGCTGGCAATTGCAAGGTACGGTGCAGTTGCGAGATAAAGTACCTAAGGAGAAAGTCAAGGTAGGTTTCCGGCCCGGCTGATCCCGAAAATCAATTGGAAAATAAGCATGTAGAAGGCATAATTTATCGCACAACTGGACAAGGGTTCGAACCCCTTCGGCTCCACAGAATCAATTTAAAAAAAGACATCTAAGTTAAATTAGATGTCTTTTTTTGCTTTAAAACAATCAAGTTTTTGCTTGTAAATAACAATTGATTTTAATAAATTCAAATAAGTAAAATTATTCTACCAGACGGATCTCCAATCCTATATAGTCAACCAGACACAATCACTTAGTAAGCACGAAGAGATCTACGTATAAATGGTCAGGGCCGTCTTCAAAGTCCAGGCAGGAACACTTCCATAAACATAGCTAATGCTTAAGATTTTTATAGAACGACCCGTCCTCTCCACTGTGATCTCCGTGATCCTGGTCATTCTTGGCCTGCTAGGCATCCTATCTCTACCCATAACGCTTTATCCCGAAATCGCTCCACCCACGGTTCAGGTATCTGCCTCTTATCAGGGTGCAAATGCCGATGTGGTCATGAACAGCGTTATCGTTCCGCTGGAAGAGCAGATCAATGGCGTTGAAAACATGAGCTACATTACCTCCAGCGCGGGGAACGATGGCTCCGCAAGGATCACTGTCTATTTTAAATTGGGAACGAATCCCGACATCGCTGCGGTTAACGTCCAGAACCGTGTATCCAAAGCCGTCCCCTTGTTACCAGCAGAAGTAATTCAGGCCGGTATAACCACAAACAAGCAACAGAGTGGCATGGTGATGGTATTTGCCTTGAGCAGTACCAATAAGTCTTTTGATGGCATCTTTCTTCAGAATTATGCGAACATCAATTTGCTGCCGCTAATCAAGAGAATCACGGGTGTAGGTGATGCCTTTGCGTTTGGCATTCAGGATTATGCCATGCGAATCTGGTTGAAGCCCCGGGTTATGGCAACGTATGGTCTTGTGCCAGCCGACGTAAATGCCGCATTAGCTGAACAAAATATTGAAGCTGCTCCAGGTAAGATCGGCGAGAACGATAAGCAGTCTTTTCAGTATGTACTTAAATATAAGGGCCGGCTCAAAACAGCGGCAGAATACGAGAACATAGTGATTCGTTCAGCAGCAAACGGCCAGCTGCTAAAACTAAAAGATATCGCGCGGATTGAATTGGGCGCGCTTAATTATTCCGTTACCTCCGAAACAAATAACCTGCCTTCAATCGCTTTAGCTGTTAACCAATCCGCTGGATCTAATGCGCATGAGATGGTGAAGGAGATTGAGCAGACCATTTTAACTGCATCGGAGTCTTTCCCGCCAGGTGTAAAATATGTTCCCATATTCTCTGTAAATGATTTTCTCGATGTCTCCATAGCGCAGGTGCTCCATACCTTGATCGTAGCCTTTGTTCTCGTATTTATTGTTGTTTTCGTTTTCCTTCAAGATTTTCGATCAACACTGATTCCTGCGATCGCAGTCCCTGTAGCAATTATCGGTACCTTTTTCTTTCTGGGCCTTTTTGGCTTCACAATCAATTTACTCACTTTGTTTGCCCTGGTCCTGGCCATAGGAATTGTAGTCGATGATGCGATTGTAGTTGTAGAAGCGGTACATTCTAAGCTCGGTCACGGTACGGATTCCGCCAAAACGGCAACGGTTGAAGCAATGAACGACATTAGTGGTGCAGTCATTTCCATTACTCTGGTTATGGCAGCGGTGTTCATTCCAGTGACATTCATTACAGGTGCTACCGGCGTATTCTACAAGCAATTTGGAATAACATTGGCGATCGCCATTATAATTTCCGCCGTTAACGCCCTTACACTCAGCCCAGCGCTTTGCGCCTTGTTGCTTAAACCGTATGAAGGTACTCAGGTCCATCCAATAGGGTTTGTACAGCGGTTTTATGCTGCTTTTAATACCAGTTTCGAAACAGTGACGGGTAAATATAAACGTTCTGTAAGTTTTCTTTCCAAGCACAAGTGGGTTGCCCTCGCCGGTATCGTGGTCTTCTGGGCCATACTGGTGCTGTTGATAAAAGTAACACCCAGTGGTTTCGTGCCAACTGAAGATCAAAGTTTTATTATGGCTGATGTATCGTTGCCGCCAGCATCTTCATTGGAACGCACAACAGAAATTAGTGATGAGGTTGCTAGAATAGCGGCTAAAAATCCTGAGATTGAATCTGTCACTAGAATCGCCGGTTCTGGCTTACTCAGCGGCAATGGAGGCTCTTATGGTGCCCTTTTTATGCTGCTCAAGAATTGGGATGAACGTTCCGGGGCTGAACACTCCGTGGACGGAGTTATTGCAAAACTATTTGGCCAAACCGCAGGGATCAGGGGAGCAAGTATTTTCTTCCTGGCGCCACCAAGCCTTGAAGGCTTCGGCAACAGCAGCGGATTTGAGCTGCAGCTACAAGACAAGACAGGTGGCGACCTTCGCAAGTTTAGCGAAGTGAATAATAACTTTTTAGCTGCATTGAGTAAGCGACCGGAATTGCAATATGCCACAAGCTTCTTCAATATTGATGTTCCGCAATATGAAGTAGAACTGAACGTGGCGAAATGTAAAGAAGCTAATGTTTCACCATCTGCGGTGCTCGGAACACTTCAGGGTTATTTTGGCGGATTATATGCCTCGAATTTCAATCAGTTCGGGAAGCAATACCGAGTGATGATACAAGCCGACGCACCTTACCGCGGCAGCACACAAAGCCTGAACAGTATTTTTGTGCGGACGGACGACAACTTTATGGCGCCAGTATCAGCATTCGTCACGCTTAAGCGAGTTTATGGCCCCGAATTTATCAACAGATTCAATATGTTTACAGCCATTTCAATTTCCGGAGCGCCAAACCCGGGCTACAGCACCGGAGATGCACTGAAAGTTGTTCAGGAAGTTGCTGCGAAATCATTGCCTGTGGGGTATGGCTATGAATTTTCTGGATTGAGCAGAGAGGAATTATCTAGTGGCAGCCAGACGCTGTTCATTTTTGTCCTTTGTCTCGTGTTCGTTTACTTCCTGCTCAGTGCCCAATATGAAAGTTACATTTTGCCCTTTGCTGTGTTGCTATCCTTACCAGTCGGACTGGCCGGGGCATTTATTTTCGCCTACCTTTTCAATATTCAGAATAACATTTACCTGCAAATAACACTAATTATGCTAATCGGACTTCTTGCAAAGAATGCCATTCTGATTGTGCAGTTTGCACTAGCCCGGCGTAAAGAGGGAATGGACCTTATTTCTTGTGCCGTAGAGGGTTCAGTGGCCAGATTAAGGCCAATCTTGATGACCTCCTTTGCATTTATCTTTGGTTTAATGCCGCTTATGTTTGCAACTGGTGCCGGCGCTATTGGCAATCGCTCTATCGGAACAGGTGCAGTTGGCGGGATGCTCATCGGTACAGTATTTGGCGTTTTTGTGATCCCAGTACTGTTTATTATCTTTCAAAGCCTGCAGGAACGCATAAGCCCAAAACGGGTTCAGAACAAAGTTAGAAACAAACAACTACAAAGTTTAGAACAGGATTCATGATGTTTCGTAAAGCACGGCCCGCCGACATCCCGCAAATGCAGATAATAAGAAACGGGGTAAAAGAAAACCAGCTTTCAAGTCCTAAGTTAATAACAGATCGGGATGTTCTTGACTATATTACCGTGAGGGGAAAGGGTTGGGTGTGCGAAATTGACGGTAAGGTGGTTGGCTTTGCCATTGCTGATTTAGTTAAATATAACATCTGGGCATTATTCATTGACCCTGATT
>JAQBOT010000435.1 GCA_028287885.1 Pedobacter sp. | reverse complement strand
GGTTTCGCAAAATCATATTCCAGGACTTTCGGCAAAGCTGCATAACGCGCCTCGAAAGTGTTGTTGTGTTTAACTGGTTTCACGACTGAGAAATTCTTGCTTGCGGCCACTGTTCCTGCGAAAAGGAGTGCGGCAAGACTGGCGGTGATCAATGTAGTTTTCATATGTTCAAAGATTAGATTGGGGTCTTTTTTCCTGAACGCAGGATTTCTCTTAATACGAAGAACCCCAGTGGAATTACGAAACCAATTAGCAAAACCACTACACTGAAGCGTTTGCTTTCGGTTACCATAAGACTGCTGTTCATGGGTTTACTAAATGCCAGGTAAGTTGCGTGATTCAATGCTGCACTTTCTCTGCTGCGGAGCAGATCTGCATACAAGTTGGGAATGACCTGCATTTTGCGCTTTACATTGATTTGTTCAACTTCATTTGGCGACAAAGTTAAAATCCCTCGCGCATGTCTAACATTAGCTTCGATCAACTTCTTTTGCTGCTGTAACATGGGGGAGAGGCGACCATTAATCTCTGACAATAATGCGTTTTTCTGCCGCTGCAACAGTAGAAGGCTGACTGTAACCTCCGGATCATCAGGTAGGTGGGTTTGTTGCAAGCGTTTATAACTAAATTCGTTTTCATATAATGCCCGTGCCATCGCGTTTAATAGCGGGTCAGCAACGGCGCTGTTCACCGTATCTACAGCGCCCGGTTTCTGGTTCTGAAACTGCTGTTTAAGCTCATTTAGCGCTGCTATTTGAATGTTTAACTTATTAAGTAGCCTATCGTTTTCTTTAACCTTCCACAGATATTCATTAGCAGCTGCAGACTGTGCCTGGGCATTGATCGATCCAGCGGAAAGGCCTTTCAGTCCAGTGCTGAGGCTCGTGAGATCTTGATTTAACGTTATGAGCTGAGCCTCAATAAAGTGAAGCTGGCTTTGTGCCAGTCTTTCTTTTTCGGTTTCGCTGTTTTGAAGGTAAGTGATAAGCAAAGCGTTCAGTATATCGTTACCACGTGTAAGAACTGGGTCTACAATTGATAACTTAAGTGTTGAAGTCGGCTTTACGCTTGCCGTAACGTCAAGGTTCGACTGCAGTTCATCGGCGGCAATTTCTGGGTCTATAATATCAATGCGGATTGTACTGCCAATATACTTTGCAATGTTCGACATCTTGGAAATTTGCCAGGAACCTAGATCATCTGTATAGATTGTGTTAAATGCATATTCCTGTGCTTTGCTCTTTTCAGGTTTAATTATAAAGCTTCCCCGGTTTTTGATGGTCAGGTTAATATGTCCTGCAGCCTTGGCGCCCATACGAGTTCTTTGGAAGTCAACAGGAGATTCAAGGTAGAGATCTTTGTTTTGTAGGAGACCTACTTTTCGATAGTTCACAGATAAGTTAAATTTTTGAACAACGCTGAGCAGGTTAGATCTGGAGGTTAGGAGATCGACTTCAGCACTTATCTTTTGCTGAATGTCATCTGCGGTTTTAGAACTCGAGATTGTTAAAGCGGAGCTCTGATTGTATGCGGAGGGATCAATGGAAAAGGTGGAAGTGATTTGATAGCTGGGCGGGGAGAGCGCTCGAAAAAGAGCGGCTGCGAGAAAAGAGATGATGCTGCAAATCAGGAATATTCTAAAAATTCTGAGCAGATGCATTCTGTTCATCCAAGCTTGCTTCATGCTTTTAGGTGCTGAGCCATCAAAAAGTCGAGGAAATGCGATTTTGTGTGTGCTCATAACTCCATTGTTGAGTGTTGCAACCCTTTATAAAATAGTAAGTTACGGTTGTTGTTGGGTCTATAAACGAATTAGACTGAGGCTTAGATTTTCAATAAAAAGAAAATGCAAATCTTTTTAAGCGATTTAGGCTGAAGCTTAGATTTTTGAAACAAGAAAGAACTGCATTTCATTTTGCGGAATTAGACATAAGCTTAAATTTTTATAGGAAAGAAAATGCAAATCTTATCAAGTGATCTAGACTGAAGTTTAGATTTTAAAACACGAAAGAAATGCAATTCATTCTGTTGATTAAGACTGATGCTTGGATTTCAATCAGGAAAGAAAATGCAAATCCTTTTAATCGAATCAGGCGGCAGCTTAGATTTTCAATTAGCAAAGAAAGTGCGAATTCTTTTCATCGGATTATGGAGGAAGTTTAGATTTCAATCAGGAAAGAAAATGCAAATCTTTTCAGCATTGCTGCGGTGGTACGCTGGAGTAAATTAGCACCAAAATATTAAAATGCATTTTAAATTATATTTTAAAATCCAAGGCTTTTTATTCAGCGTATGTCATTTTATAATTTTTCCGGAAGAAGAACTAATTGATTAACAAACACTTTTAAATTATTTCTTATGAAAATGGATCATCAAGATCGGGAGATGCTGCGCCATGAAAGCGGCGTTTTCACCGGAAGTTTACAGCGCAGATCATTCTTGCAATATGCAGGAGCCGGGATGGCAGGAATCGCCTTGGTTGCTGTGGGCTGTAAAAAAAGCAATGACATGTTGGCCACCGATACCGCTGATACTGGCGTAAGTCTAGGGTCAGATGATACTGGTATTTTAAACTATGCTTATGCACTTGAGCAACTCGAAGCTGCATTTTATGATGCGGTTATTAAAAACCCTTATGCCAGCATCTCTGCAGTTGAGCTTTCCTTGTTAACCGACGTGCGTGACCATGAACTTGCACACCGCGATTTCTTTAAGGCAGCACTAGGTACATCGGCAATTGGAACCTTAGAGTTTGATTTTAGTTCGATCAAATTCAATGAAAGAACAAGTGTTCTCGCAACTGCAAAAGCATTTGAAGATCTCGGTGTATCTGCCTACAATGGTGCAGGAAGACTGATCAAGTCTTCAGACTATCTAACTATAGCTGGAAAGATTGTTTCCGTTGAAGCCAGACATGCGGCCCTAATCCGTAATCTGATCCAAAGCGGAAGTTTTGCAAACAGTGAAGTTGTCGATATGAATGGTCTGGATAAAGCCCGTAAACCAGCGGAAGTCCTTGCGATTGCTCAGACTTATATCAAAACACCAATTAACGCATCAAGTTTACCAGTTTAAGCCAGAAGTCATGAACATTTTAAATATCCTAGAAGAAATAGAAAAAGTAGATGCTGAGGTATATGAGCGTCTCAATCCACGTCGCCAGGCCATGAAGCAGTTTTATGGATGGGGATCAAAGGTCGCACTTGCTGCGGCTCCGCTAGCCTTAGGAAGTATGTTTAACAAAGCATACGGGCAGACAACGCCAACGGCCGTTCAGGATATACTGAACTATGCCCTTACCTTGGAGTATCTTGAATACAATTTTTACCAAACAGCGATCACTTGTCCGAACTTGATCCCTGCAGGTGCCTGCATGGATGCCATCAAGACAATTCGGGACCACGAAAAAGCGCATGTCGCCTTGTTGAAAGGCGCGCTTGAAGGATTGAAAGTTACACCTGTTTCCTTTACTGCAGCCAACTTCGACTTTACCGCGAAAGGGACCTTCCCAAGTGTATTTACAAACTTCGCAACTTTCCTTGCCGTAGCACAAGCTTTTGAAGATACAGGCGTGCGGGCTTATAAAGGTCAGGCAGGCTTTCTAATCTCTGCTCCGGATGTATTGCAAACAGCTTTACAGATCCATTCCGTAGAGGCAAGACATGCTTCACAAATCCGCGTAATGCGTCGGGTATCTGAGGGTGGTGGTAACGTGACAACGTTAAAACCATGGATTACCGGGGCCAATGACAGCGGTGTTCCACAAGTGGATGCAGTTTATAAAGGTGAGGACAACGTTACACAAGGCGGTGTAGATATCACAACTCTTGGCTATTCCAAAAATGCAGCAACAGAAGCTTTCGATGAACCACTAACAATGGCTGAAGTTCTTGCAATTGCAGGTTTGTTTATTAAGTAAGAATTTTTCTTGTGTTCAGTTTAAGGTGGGATAGCGCGGAGGCGCTATCCTTTTTTTGCTTTACATCATCGCTTTGCATCCTGAAAACCCTTTAGGGTTTTAAAATAATTTGACGTCGCTACACTATATTCAAATCTCGTTTTGTAAGTTTATGATTGAAAGCCAAATATTATGTTCAACAGAAGATCCTTTTTAAAAGCGACAGGCACCATTGCGGCCGCCAGCATGCTTCCTCAACTTACCAGTGCGAACTCTTTGTTCTCCCCG
>JAQBOT010000148.1 GCA_028287885.1 Pedobacter sp. | reverse complement strand
AAAAGTTTGCACTTCTATCCAGATCCGATACATACATCGCAATATGATTGAGCTTTGCAGCAGGTTCATTGGAAACAGATTGGGCCTTGGTCATTTTGGAAAACAAACATGAAAAAGCGAATGCGATTATTAAAACTTTTTTTCTCATACACGTATTTGGTTTGTATAAATATAGGCTTAATCACCGCTTTCATACAACAATATACGTGCATACTTTTTTTAGTTGAATGGATTGACTAATTTTCGCAATCATTTAACCAGATATATAAACCATGAAATTTAAATCTTTAATCTCTACACTGATTTTAGGCATTCTAATTACGGGCTTTACTTTAGCCGCACGATCAGAAGCAATCAAGCCACCTGCGAGACAATATTATCAAATTGTTGTTTATCATCTAAAGGATAAAACACAGGAACAGCGACTGGATAAATACTTGTCGGAAGCGTACTTACCGTTTTTACATCGTTCAGGTGTTAAGACAGTTGGAGTTTTCAAGGCCGCAAATATAGACACTGCGACAGATAAGAAAATCTATGTTTACATTCCTTATAACTCGCTGTCAGAATTTTCAAGAATTTCTCAAATTGTAGATACAGATAAAGAACTCCTGCAAAAGGGTGCAGACTATTTAAATGCAAAATATGACGACGCACCTTATGTTAGAAAAGAATCGATACTGCTTCAGGCGTTTATTGGTATGCCGGTATTGAAGAAACCTGAGTTTACAGAGCCAAAAAGTGGTCGCTTATACGAATTGCGCAGTTACGAAAGTCCAACTGAAATTGCGAACCTCAAAAAAGTGCAGATGTTTAACCAGGAAGAGCTTGAGATCTTCGATCGGATAGGAAGTAAGGCTGTTTTTTATGCTGAGGTAATAGCAGGCAGTCGCATGCCAAACCTGATGTATATGACAACGTATAGCAGTCCAGCGTCCCGTGAGGAACACTGGAAAGTTTTTAGCGCTGATCCGAAATGGAAACGCATATCTGCGCTTCCGGAATATCAGAAAGTTGTAAATAAGTCTGAAACGATATTCCTTGTTCCAACGGATTACTCGGACCTATAATTTAAATACTTTACCGCCCGCCATTACCTCTTGGGTACTTTCGTCAAAGGTAGCCTTCATACCGGTTCTGGAGGCAGCCGTGGTCATGATGTTCGCAATGGAATGGTAATAACCGACCTCAACAGGTGCGTTTGTTTCCTTTCTGCTGCGGACACATTCCATCCAGTTGCGCATGTGCGCGGAAGTCATTGGATCGCCGCCGGTGTTTGCAGATGCAACCGCTTTATCGGCATCCGTACCAAGTTTGAATTCCGGCAAAAGTCGTGGTTGCATATGCATTTCAGCCGCCGCTGAAGCTGTTAGTCCGCCTTTAGGTGACACCATGTTTGTATTCAGGTTCAGTTCTCCGCCATTGGCGTAGTAAATCTCTGCTGGATGCTCCTCCCCGTTGTGCATTCTTGATGTAAATACAACCTGAAAGCCATTCTCCGCGTCGTTTTCTTTTCCATAATCAAAAACGGCGGTCGTGGTATCCCAGTTTCTACGTCCATCCCGCCACTGGTAAATTCCACCATTGGCCACCACACTTCTAGGATGTTTTAAGCCGGTAAACCAATGAACCGTGTCAATCTGATGCGACATCCATTGTCCGGGCATCCCAGAAGAATACGGCCAAAACAGTCGATACTCAAGATATATCCTGGGATTCCAATCCTCATAAGGACGGTTAACCAGAAAGCGTTTCCAGTCTGTATCTTCCTGCCGCAGCTTAGCAACGAGATCAGGTCTGCGCCAGCGGCCGGGCTGATTCACGTTCCAGCTTAGTTCAACCATTGTGATGTCGCCGAACTTTCCTGCTTTAATGTACTCAGATGCTGCTTTGTAGTTTGGCGCACTTCGGCGTTGAGAACCAATCTGCACGATCTGTTTTGACTCCTTAACAGCTTTCAGTGCTGCCCTTGCATCTTCCATCGTTTCTGCAAAAGGTTTTTCGCAATACACGTCGCATTTTGCCTTAACGGCTTCAATGGCATGTGAGGCGTGCTGGAAATCGGCTGTACTCACAATTACCGCATCTATATTCTTCAGATTGTACAACTCTTCGTTATTCCGGCAAGCTGTAATTTCGTGGCCAAACTTGCTTTTTAGGAGATCTACACCCAATCCGCGGCGGTAATTCCATAGGTCTGATACCGCAACGACGTCGAAGTTAAGTTCCTTATTGTGGTTGAGGAAACTCGGTAGCAAGGAGTTTTTGAAGCGGTCGGAAAATCCGACTACACCAACCCGAACCCGGTCGTTGGCACCCATAATGTTTCCGTAGCTTTTGGCAGACCAGCCCATGGTACCTAAATATGTACCTGCAGCTGCAATTGCCGATGTCTTTATAAACTCTCTTCTAGATTCTGACATGATCGTATATTAAGGTTACTTTAAAGGTTTGATTTTGATGCTTCTGAAGAAGACTTGATTTCCATGATCTTGCAGCAGAATATGACCCTTTTTCGCTTCGCCGAAGCCTTCAAAGTCCTTAAACTTGCTCCCGGCGACTAAGGATTTAAACTCAGCGGAGCCACGCTTGTACTCAACCACTTTAAAGCCGTTCAGCCAATGCTCAACGCGATTGTCGGGGTAAACTCGAACCATTCCCTGGTTCCAATCTCCAATCTTTTTCAGTGATTTCTCTGGCTTTTTGCTTGGTATTAAGTCATACAGCGAGGCTAGGGTCCGGTTGCCATTCTTGCCCAATTTGGCGTCGGGATGTCTTTCATCGTCCAGCACCTGATATTCGAGGCCTATGGCTGAGCCCTTGTTTTTTTCAGAAAGCGTTACAAAGTATTTAAGTCCACTATTTGCGCCTTCTGTTAGCTTAAAATCGAACTTCAACTCGAAAGCGTCGTATTGGTTAATGGTCACGATATCACCACCATTCGTTGATTCGGCACCGTTTGAAGGCTCAATGCTTATTTCACCATTATTAATTTTCCAGCCTTTGGCTGGAAAGATTGCTTTATATGCACCAACCCAACCTTTTGTGCTTTTTCCATCCCAGAGCAAGCTATAGCCTTGGGCTTTCTCTTGCCTGGATAGCAGATTCGGCACCAGGTTTACAACATAAATGGCATGTGTAGCAGCAGGTTTCAAGTTCTTGGTTTGAATTCGGATATTTCGCCAGCGGACGTGTTTTCCGGCTGTCTCGCCCTTTCCGATGGCGTGTACCTGTAAAGCAATGAAGCCGGAAGGAGTCATATCATCAACAACATCAGCAGTTGGTTGTCCGTTTAACCAAATTCGGATTGAGTTGCCAATACATTCAATGTGATACTTATTCCATTGTCCATTTTTGAAGGCCGTCTTGCCTGCAGGATTTACCTCCATGGGGTAGAGCCATCCGCGCCGCTCTTCGTCATACAAACCTCCACTCCAGCCTCTGTCTGATGGGTCAACTTCGACCTGATATCCATGTACCCTGCCGTTTCTATAAGCCGCATTGCTTTCGCTTCTGATTTGGATTCCAGAATTTAAGGGGCTGTCGACTTTGAGTTCCAGGTCAAGAATAAAGTCTGAATAAGCTACTTTGGTAGCCAGAAATGAATTTGGTTCACCAGCGACGGTTGTACCAACAATTTCCCCATTCTCAACTGTGTACTTGGCTTTGCCACCCAGCTGTTCCCATCCGTTTAGATCTTTGTTATTAAATAGTTGATTTCCTTTGTTGGATTGCTGAGCCATTGCCGGAAGGGCAAAGCATAATACAGCAATAAGCAAGCATTTTCTACAGTTCATATTTGGTTTTTTATGGTTGTGCCAGTTTTTAGGCTGATCTGCTGATAAATATAATAAACCTGTCACGAATAATAACATTGCTGTGTTGGCGACTTATAT
>JAQBOT010000377.1 GCA_028287885.1 Pedobacter sp. | reverse complement strand
TCAAAAAAGAAGTTGAAATAGCCGGCAAATTTTTTCATACTGGCGACAGTGGGTGTACTTGCACTTACAGCAGGCTTTTCTGCTGAATTTTCCTTCTTAATTCCAGAGTTTTGTGCGTCAGCAAGGTTACTAATTGCCAACAATCCAAATAATAGCGTAAAGTTTAATCCCATATTTCCGTTTTTGCTCAAATAAAAATGATTTATCTAAATCATTGCCGTAAAATATGTAATTATTGTCTTTTTACAAGTTAAAAGGTTGTCTAGTCGCGTAACTTTAATGATATTCTAAATTAAATGCTCTGTTTAATATTGGTATGAATAGAATGTCACTGTATAACACGAGAATAGAAAGATTCATAATGAGTACTGCAGTCTCAATGCTTTAAACAATTGAAACTTTAATGATATTGGCTATCAGTGAACAATGATCTGATATTTAAAATTGAATCAGCACTTGAAATTGCAAAAATAAAGACTAAAAAGATTGACAGGAAGTACTGCTGTACAAAGGTGAAATTATGAATCAAAGTCTAAAACCAGCACTTGGAAAATTTTTGATAATTAAAATGAAGAACTGCGATTAGCAACAATAACGAAATATAGATTTAGACAGACTGCATACTTATAAAACACTGAGTACTTCAAATTGACGTCCGTTATTATGTAAATATTATATTATTATAATTGATATTATGTTAAGTTGGATTAGTTCTTTTCGATTATAGCTCCTCCAACACCTTCTTCAACTCTTGTACCTTATCCAGTCTATTCTTTCTCGAATAAATCTCAATAAGCAGCTGTATGGTGTGTGCATCATTCGGATTAATCTCATGGGCATGTTCAAGTATACTTTCGCCTTGGTTTACCTTAGCAACAAAGTTTGAAATCCCCTCAGGTGATTTTAATTTAAGATCCGCAGATGCTGCATCCAGATACGTGATTGCAAGTTGATATAATGCTGGAAAATAATTTTGGTCCAACTGAATTGCATTCCTATAAGCCTTAACAGCGACTTCATTATTTAATTTTACCTGCTGAAGGTATCCGTAAAGGAAATACAGAATCTTGTTGTTTTTATCGTAATTGATTACAGCAGCAATACTTTCCAGCGCTTTATCATACTGCTCATTGTCAAGCAACAAGTTTATATAATCGTTAATAAGAAAAGTATTAAGTGGATTAACTTTCAAGCCATCTTCTAGCGTTGAAATCGCTTTCTCTGTATCAAACTTTGAGGAATACAAACTTCCCAGAAACTGAAAGATCATTGGGTTTGTAGCTCCATTATCTTTTGCCCTCTTGAAATAAAAGAGTGCGTTATCATAGGCACGTATGTTCTGGGCTGACAATGCTGCATTCACTGCCAATGCAGTGTCGGTTGGAAAGTAATCGCTAACCTCCTTTAAGTATGTAAATGCGTTAGCGAAATCATTACTTGCATAAGCCTTACTCCCTTTATTCTGTTTTTTAATGATCGTATTTAGCGTAGCTGCGTTGATTAAATCAAGGTTCTCATCGTATCTATTCAGCATTTTGGATGTATCCAATAGATTCAGACTCTTATTGTAGTTATCTTCTGAACTTTGTTCATCCGGGTCAATCAAAGTCAGATAAGAATAAAAGTACGCTTTGATCGCCCAGGTCTCGGGCCATTTCTTAGTCCGCTTGTCTTTGGTTGCAGCTTCTATAGCCTTAATCCCCTCGCCCAAAATGGTAAATTGCTGCTTTGTGTCTACGTTTGTTCTGATTGCCGCTTGTAGCTTACCCAAGTTGTTTCTTGCAATCTGTACCTGGCTACTTTGCGCAAAACATTGCATAGAAAATAATGTGGCAACTATCGAACAGTAGAGTTTCATAAGCTTGTGTTTAAAAACAAATTTATACAAAAAAAAGGAGGGATAAAATTACCCCTCCTTTTTAAAATGCTACTACCCCATTACTTTTTCTCTACTGCATCTAAGCGAGCTTTTATTTCATTGTAACTTTTAGTGTCATTCTTAAAAGTATAAATGGTTTTCAAGTTCTCTAATGCTGTAATGTTCTTAGGATCAATTTCTAACGACTTTTTGAAATAAGGAATAGACTTTTCTACAAGTCCGTCTCTTTTGGTTTTTACAGCTGTATACTCTTTTACTTTTTTAACATCAATCTTATTCAAGTTACCTTGTAATTTCAAAGCTTGTTGTAAATAAACATTTCCCAATGCAGATTGAAAACTAGCATTATTTGGCTCTTTAGCTACCAAAGTATTCAATGTTTGTTCTGCTTTGTCTACGTCACCTCTCTGTAAGTGAATCTGAGTTTCAGATGTTACAAAAGAAATGTTGTCTGGGAATTTCGCTTTAGCCTCGTTGATTAACGCGATTGCAGCAGTGGTATCCTTTTGTTTAGCCAACTGAGTTGTAATCATTTCCTCATATAAGGTAGATGACTGCGGATAATTCAAAGCAATTGCTTTTTTATATTGCTCCGCCATTTTAGGATAATCTTCCAGATTTCTAGCCGCAATTCCTGCATTCAAATACATCGCTGTATCCTGTGGATTCAATTGCGTTGCCTGAACAAATTTGTCATACGCTGTTTTGTAATCCTTTTTTTGGTAAGACAAAACACCAATGTTCCTTATTGCATTGGAAACATTTTGCTGTGCCAAGCTGATGTTTTCTTTTTCAGATCCTTTGACATCAAGCGTTTTACTTTTGGCAATAGATTCCTGTGCTAGCTTTAAGTTAGCTTCCGCCCCTTGCAAATTCGTCGTATCAATAAGCGCAGCTGTTGAAGTTAACAGTGCTCTGTAAGACCATGCTTCAACCATATCTTTCGATTTAGCATCCGCAATAGCAGCATCGGTGTGTTTGATTGCTGTATTTAAACTTTCCAATTGTTTAGCAATAGGCTGTTGAGTGCCTCTTGATGTTAATTGATACATCCCCCACGCCTTCTTCGCCTCAGCAATCTCGCCTTTTTGTGCATACGTTGCGCTTGCAACGCCTGCCAATAGAATACTAAGAATTACTTTTCTCATAATTTTTGCTTGATTTTAGTTTTTAATTTATATTTCGGTTTCTGGTTCTTCTTCGCTGTCGCCCGTCATGTTACCCAATTCAGTAGTGATATCAGGAGCCTCAGTACCTTCAGGAAGATCTCCCAGGCTTTCCAAAACTTCTTCTACCGCTTCCTCCTCTTCATGGTCAATCTTAGCAACAGATGCAATTGCGTCATTTGCCTTCAAATTGATCAGCCTAACACCCTGTGTTGCCCTGCCCATTACACGCAGTCCACTTACAACAATACGGATAACTATGCCCGATTTGTTGATGATCATTAGATCGTCAGCATCCGTAACGTTCTTAATAGCAATAAGATCACCTGTTTTTTCAGTAATGCTAATGGTCTTAACACCTTTACCACCTCTGTTAGTAACGCGATAATCATCAATATCAGTACGTTTGCCGTATCCTTTTTCTGAAACAACTAAAACTGTCGCTGTTGGATCTTCAATTGCGATCATACCAACCACCTCATCCAGGTCATGTGCAAGCGTTACTCCACGTACACCGGTTGCCGTTCTGCCCATCGGCCTAACGGTAGATTCATTGAACCTGATCGCACGACCAGATTTCAATGCCATCACGATTTCACTCGAGCCACTCGTTAAGCTTGCCTCAAGAAGTTGGTCACCATCATTAATATTAATTGCGTTTATACCATTAACTCTTGGTCTTGAATACGCCTCTAAAGATGTCTTTTTGATGGTACCTTTCTTGGTACACATAATGATAAAGTTGTTCTCAAGGTAGTCCTGATCTTTCAGGTTCTTCACCTTAATATACGCCTTAATTTTTTCTTCTTTAGGTATGTTGATGATGTTCTGAATGGCTCTTCCTTTGCTTAGTCTAGAACCTTCCGGTATCTCATAAACCCTCAACCAGAAACAACGTCCAGTTTCTGTAAAGAATAGCATATAGTTGTGGTTAGATGCAACCAACAGGTGCTCAATAAAATCTTCATTTCTTGAGTCACTGCCTTTAGATCCTTTACCACCCCTTGCTTGTGTACGATATTCTGTAGCCGCAGTCCTTTTGATATAACCTTCATGAGAAATCGTGATTACTACATCTTCATCCTCAATAAAGTCTTCCATGCTCATATCTTCTGCAGAATGTACGATTTGAGTTCTACGCTCATCACCATACTTCTCCATCATCTCCTTAAGCTCGTTTGTGATAATTTCCATCCTCAATTCCTCACTTGCGAGAATCGATTGAAGATATTCGATGGTTTTCATTAGCTCATTATATTCATCTTTGATTTTATCTCTCTCCAGACCTGTCAGCCTGCGTAGGGTCATATCAAGAATTGCTCTGGCCTGAATATCACTCAAACCAAATTGCTCCATTAATCCTGTTCTTGCTTCTTCCGGCGTGTTTGAGGCACGAATCAAACGGATAACTTCATCCAGGTGATCTAATGCTATAAGTAAGCCTTCCAGAATATGTGCACGTTTTTGCGCTTCAGCAAGCTCAAACTGTGTTCTTCTGGTTACAACATCATGCCTGTGATCAACAAAATGCCTGATTAAATCTTTCAGATTTAACATTTGAGGCCTTCCATTTACAAGGGCAATGTTATTTACACTAAATGAAGTTTGTAGTGCAGTTTGTTTAAACAGGTTATTTAATACGATAGAAGCGTTTGCATCGCGTCTGATTTCATAAACTATGCGAATTCCATCTTTATTGGATTCATCTTTAATGTTGGAGATTCCTTCTAGTTTCTTCTCGCCTACAAGTTCTGCTGTACGTTCAATCATCATTGACTTGTTTACCTGATAAGGTATTTCGGTTACAATGATGGTTTCTCTGTCTTTAATCGTTTCGATCTCCGCCTTTGCGCGCATGACGATACGACCGCGGCCAGTTTCAAAAGCTTCCTGAACACCTGCATATCCATATATAATTGCGCCTGTCGGAAAATCCGGAGCCTTAATATATTTCATTAATTCAGGTATGGTAATATCTTTGTTTTCAATGTACGCGATTGTAGCATTGATCGCCTCAGTCATGTTGTGCGGAGGCATATTCGTAGCCATACCAACAGCAATACCAGAAGCACCATTTATAAGTAGATTTGGAACTTTAGATGGCAGAACCGTTGGCTCCTGAAGTGAATCATCAAAGTTAAGCTGGAAATCAACCGTATCTTTATTGATATCAGCCAACATATCTTCAGCAATTTTTGTGAACCTTGCTTCCGTATAACGCATTGCTGCAGGAGAATCACCGTCAATTGAACCAAAGTTTCCCTGGCCATCAACCATCATGTAACGAAGGCTCCATGGCTGGGCCATCCTTACCATAGTCATATACACTGATGAATCGCCGTGTGGGTGATACTTACCGAGTACCTCACCGACAATACGGGCAGATTTTTTAAAGGGTCTGTTGTTTACTAAACCCAAGTCAAGCATTCCATATAACACGCGACGGTGAACAGGTTTAAGTCCATCACGTACATCAGGTAAGGCACGAGACACAATTACTGACATCGAATAATCGATATATGCAGATTTCATCTGCTCGTCGATACTGATTTTAATAATTTTGTCGTTCTCCTGATTTTCTAAGTCTTCAGCCATAAATTATATTGCTCGTTTAAAACGATTTAAATAAAGGTATTATATTAACCATGCGAATTTAAGAAATTATTGGGGTATAGAGGCATTAAACGGGAAATTTAAACCCAGTTAATACCTTTTCTTAAACGATCGGTAGTAAGTGCCTCTGGGCTATCAGGAATGGGTTTGAAATTGTACGCCCATTTTGCCGTTGGTGGCAAACTCATCAAGATAGATTCGATACGGCCATTTGTTTCAAGCCCGAATTTTGTTCCAGAATCATAGACCAGATTGAACTCTGCATATCGGCTTCGTCGTAGATATTGCCACTCCTTTTCTGCCTCTGTAAATGCCGAATCACGATTGCGATCAATTAGCTCTGTATATATAGGTATAAAGGATCGCCCGACGGCTGCAGAGAAGTCAAGAATACTTTCATAATCCAGGTTAGCAGTTTTTGGCTGTAGCCGATCATAGAATATTCCACCGACACCCCGGGTTTCTGCCCTGTGTTTAATATAAAAGTAGTCGTCAGCGTTTTTCTTGAAACTCGAGTAAAACTCTGGATTAAACTCATCGCACACATCTTTGATGTAGTGATGGAAAAAACGTGCATCAGTATCAATGACATAATGCGGCGTCAAGTCTATTCCACCTCCAAACCATCGTGTGTTGTCATCCAACTCGAAATATCTGATATTTAAATGTATTATCGGAACAAAGGGATTTGAAGGATGCATAACAATGGAAACCCCGGTGGCAAAGAAATTTTCGCTGTCTACCTTAAATGCTTTTTTGATGTTCTCGGGTAATGTGCCATGGACAGAGGAAAAGTTGACCCCACCCTTTTCAATTACATTACCGTTTTGCATGATCCGGGTCCTTCCACCTCCGCCACCTTCTCTTTGCCAGATCTCCTGTTCAAAAGTTCCAAAACCATCTGAAACCTCTAGTGCAGTACAAATCTCGTCTTGTATTTGCTGATAAGTTGCGACAACTTTTTCTTTAAACATCATATTTTGTGTAAATTCAAAGGTAGTACTTAAAGATGCTTTAAGGATTTGAAAGTACAGATAATACAATTTCTTGACTATTAACGCGCAAACAACCTTTCAAATGAAGAATATTTAGACAAAAAAAAAGCCGGAATTTTCCGGCTTTTTTGAATTCGTGTCAGACTACATTGGTGGTCTTTTTGTAGTGTCTGGCGGTGTTGTAGTTCTTGTTGTGTCGGTGGTAGTTGTACCTGTAGTGCCAGTAGTACCCGTTGTTGTTGGTGTACTGGTTGTTGTTGAATCCGTACCAGTGCTATCTGATGAGCCAGACACATTCTTGGTCGAATTGCATGCTGATGTGGCTAATATCATAGACCCCGCAACAGCAAGACTTAAAATCATTTTTTTCATAGAATAGTTTTAATTACTTATTAAACAGACATATATTCAAATAGTTTTAAAAAAATCAATTTGAATAAAAAGATTGCTTTCAGATATAAATCAACCACCGCGGTTAAGCAAGTGGCAGTCTGTGCGATCTTTCAGGGTTATAACGCCCATAATTCGATATTAGTTTAAAACTTGAATAAACTTTCTGATATTTAGAGCTCATGATTGTTTCAGAAAAGATGCTCAGATGGGGACTCTGCCTATATCCTCCCTTCTTGTTTCAACGTATATCAATAAGAAAGTTCCATAAAGATTTCTTTGGCGTAGATGTGAAAATCGCTAAAAGCCTGTTTAATAATAATTATAATGGTTCTATTTTTGGTGGTACAATTTATTGCGCCACAGACCCGGTTTATGCATTATTATTCGACCAGGTTCTTCAACGGAAAGGCTTTAAGGTTCGGGTTTGGCTCAAAAGTGCATCAATACAATATTTAAAACCTGGCCGCTCCAATCTGTATTTTACAGTATTATTAACAGATGAGATGCTTGAAGAGGCAATACACGCGTTAAATACAGTAGGAAAGTTCGTAAAAGCATATCCGATTGAAATATTAAATAAAGAGGGTGAACTTTGTGCCACGGTTATGAACGAAGTTTATGTAAGAAACTTGCACACTGGAGAAAAGTCAACCATCGCGTATTAACTATCATTATCTTGAAGCCGTATGAACATCAGGAAACTAATTTTAGAAGGTGAAGGAACTACAGTCGATTTCAAGAAAACAATAACAAGCAGCCAAAAAATTGCAAAGAGCTTAGTCGCTTTTGCAAACGGCAAAGGCGGGCAATTATTGATTGGCGTCACCGATGACGGAAAAATTGTCGGCGTTAAGTCTGAGGACGAAGAAAAGTATATGATTAATAAGTCGGCTACTCAATTCTGCAAACCCGCCATCGAACCAAAGTACGAAGAAGTTTACGTAGATGATAAACTTGTGCTGGTGGTTTCAATTGATAAAAGCGAAACCAAGCCGCATTACGCATTGGATGAAAATCAGAAATGGTGGGCTTATTACCGCGTTGAAGATAAATGTATCCTTGCGAGTAATGTAATATTGGAAATGCTCAAAAAAGAAAACAAGGAAACCGGCACCCTTATTATATACACAGACATGGAAAGAAAGCTGTTTAAGTACCTCGAAGAGCAAGGTAAAATTACCTTAAAGCAGTTTAGTAAGATAACCAGAAGTTCACATAAGAACGCACAAAAAGTGCTGGTTAACTTAATTCTTACCGGCCTTATAGAACCGCATACTTCTGAAAAGCAAGAGTACTTCACTTTCATAAACAGCAAATAGACTACCTTTGCGCCTCATTTCTGGTTCATGATTCTTCCTTTTTATCAAAAATACAAGCCTTTCTATACCGATAATCTTCGTCTTGCAATTCCAATTGTTGTCTCACAACTTGGTCATACACTCGTTAATATGGCCGACAGCATCATTGTTGGTCATTTTGCAGGAACCATACCCCTTGCAGCAGTTTCCCTGGTAAATAGTATTTTCATGTTAATCCTTGTTATCGGTTTGGGTATTTCTTACGGTCTCACACCTTTGATTGCTCAAGAACACGGACGCAAAAACAATGTTGAATGTGGTAAATTGCTATCCAACAGCCTGGTTATTAACTTTTCGACTTCTGTTATCCTTTATTTGTTCATCCATTTCGGTACCCTCAGCATTATCGACCATATGGGGCAATCCAAAGAGGTGGTGGCTCAGGCTAAGCCTTACTTAACGTACCTTGGTCTCTCCATTATACCGCTAATGGTGTTTCAAACATTCAAGCAATTTGCTGAAGGATTGGGATTTACCAAACAGGCGATGTATATATCCGTTTGGGGAAACGTGCTGAATATTGTTCTGGGCATTATATTCGTAAAAGGTTTGTTTGGCATTGCGCCGATGGGCGTCAAAGGAGTTGGGTTGAGTACACTGATAGACCGGACTATAATGGCTCTTGTAATGTCTTTTTATGTATTAAGGTCTAAATATTTCAAAGCTTATATTTCTGAATTTAAGCTTTTCGACCTTGATAGGTTGAGAGCAGGAAAGATTTTTAAAATTGGCGCACCTGTGGCGATGCAGTATGCGTTTGAGATAAGTGCATTTAGCGGAGCTGCCATATTGATAGGTACGATCGGTACTGTGCAACAAGCTGCGCACCAGGTGGCCATCAATCTTGCCGCAGTTACCTATATGCTGGCCAGCGGGATAGCCTCTGCTGCCACAATTAAAACTGGAAACAACTTTGGTAAGCAAGCATATCCGGAGCTCAGAAAATCTGCTATCGCAAGCTATCATGTTATCATTGCCTTTATGAGTCTTACGGCACTCTTATTTGTTTTTGCAAACAGCTACCTACCTTTCATCTACACAGAAGATGATGCTGTTATAAGAATAGCAGCGCAGCTGTTGATCATTGCGGGGTTTTTCCAGTTGTTTGACGGCACCCAGGTTGTTGGCCTTGGTGTTTTAAGGGGTATCGGAGATGTGAATATTCCTACGTTAATCACGTTTATTGCTTATTGGCTAATCGGAATTCCCTTGGGATATTTTCTAGGTATCACGATGAAAATTGGCGTAAACGGCATTTGGTATGGCTTAACGGTAGGGCTGCTGACTGCATCAGTACTCTTGTTCCTGCGCTTTCAAAATAAAACAAGATCCTTGCTTATCTCCAATTAGATCTAAGCACTCCCTTATCAGCAAATAACCACTTCCTGAACAACTACGATACAATTGCGGTATAAGTAGGGCTCATGTAGGCCCTGTTTGATACGAATCTATTTATGGTTTGATAATAAATTACATAGACTTTTCTTCGGCTGCATTTCCAAACACCATGTAGGCTTCTAAAATGTTGTCCAATGTAAAATTATGTGTTATTAATTGTGCTGGCTTCAA
>JAQBOT010000337.1 GCA_028287885.1 Pedobacter sp. | reverse complement strand
TTACAACCTACGGAAATGTACCTTACTCTGAGGCCTTGAACGTTGATAACACTTTTCCAAAGTATGATGATGCGCAAACGATCTACAAAGACCTGCTGACCAGATTAGACGCCGACTTGGCTGCTCTTGATCCAGCTGCAGCAAGTCTTGGTTCTGCTGACGCATTTTATGATGGAAATCCTGCACAATGGAAAAAGTTCGGAAATTCGTTAAAGCTTAAATTAGCTATGACGCTTTCTGATGCTGATGCTGCAACATCTAGAACGGCAGCTGAGTCAGCTGTTACTGGTGGTTTGTTGGCGTCAAATGCTGATAATGCAAAGTTCCCGTATGTAACAACTACGCCGAACACAAACCCAGTTTGGGTTGATTTGATTCAAAGTGGACGTTTGGACTTTGTTGCGGCAAGTACAATTACGGATATAATGAATGGGTTAAATGATCCGAGAAGACCACTTTACTTTACAACAGATCCAACCGGAGCTTATTCGGGTGGAACTCCAGGTGTAAGTAGTGCTTATCCAAACTTCTCTCATGCATCGCCAACGATTACGAATGCTGATTTCCCTGGAAACCTACTTGACTATTCTGAGGTTCAGTTTTTACTAGCTGAAGCTGCAGCAAGGGGTTATAATGTGGGAGGTACTGCACCGGTTTTCTATGCTAATGCTATTCGTGCATCAATCTTAGATTGGGGTGGTACTGATGCTGAGGCAGCAGCTTACCTGTTGCAACCAAGCGTAGCTTATGTTACTGCTCCTGGCGACTACAGACAAAAGATCGGCACTCAGAAATGGATTGCATTATACAACAGAGGAATTGATGCCTGGGTTGAGCAACGTCGTTTAGATTACCCGGTGCTAGCTCCAGCTGAGGATGCTTTCAGCGGATTTCCAGTACGTTTCACTTACCCTGTAAACGAGCAAAACGTAAACAATACAAATCGTACAGCGGCTGCTACAGCGCTTGGCGGCGAAGGTGACGTAGTTGAGACTAAGTTGTTCTTCGATAAGTTCTAAAAAGTATTAAGGTTAAAATAGGAAGGGTGCCCGATAGGGCACCCATTTTTTTGTGCGATTTATTCTTGAAGAATTTGTACTATGGATCAACGAATCAAGGTCATTTAAAATACCTTGTCATAGTTTTCAAAGCTTGTATTCAGCAGCCTAATTCTAGCCATTTGAATACTTACTCGTCTGGATAGATTATCTATATACATTTCATTGTTTCGGCTGCATTTTGTTTAAATCAATTTAGAAACTCGATGTGAGTTTTTCATCAAATACGTAGTTAAATGATGTACCCGATTCTACAAACGTAATATTGCTGTTGCTTTACAAGAAGTAAATTAAAATATAACGACCTTTATGTAATTACTACGTTATTATAAACTAAAGTACTTCGAAAAAGGAGAGCGTTAAACCTTTTTTTTAGGTGGCCAGCAATACGTTAAAAAGCCTTTTGGTAAGCCCTGTTGGCCTACAATGGCGCTTTTTACTGCCTGAGCCTGTTGTGTTCTAACAATAGACCACACTATTTCTCATACTTTCTCGCCTTAGCGTTTGAAAGTGTGCCAAGAAATGCGTTTCTTAGGGCCTCAAATCAAAAATTTAAGAATTTATGAAAAAACTTCTACAAAGTTTGTTCATTTTGTTGTTTGTTGCAGGGACAGCAATGGCGCAAAATAGAACAATTACTGGTACAGTTACTGGAAAGGATGATGGCAAACCATTACCTGGAGTATCTGTAAAAATTAAAGGGGCAAAAGGTGCCACACAAACTGGCTCGAATGGATCGTTTACAATCGCGGTTCCAACTTCAGCCGCAGAATTAGAATTTTCCTATCTGGGATATGTTGCGCTGAGTAAAGGAATTTCCGGCAGTGTAGTAAATGCAACCTTAGAATCGGATGCAAAAACATTGAATGATGTTGTCGTGGTTGGCTACCAGGCAGTAAGAAGAAGAGATTTAGTTGGTAATGTTGCAACAATTGGAAACAAAGAAGTAGCAAACAAACCAGCAATGTCTTTGACTCAATCTCTTCAAGGTGCCGCTACTGGTGTTCAAGTTACTGGCGCAAGCGGTAGACCAGGGTCAAATGCCTACATCAAAATCAGAGGAGTTGGATCTATTAATGCATCTTCAGAACCATTAATTATTATGGATGGAGTTCAGATCTCATCAGCTGCTTATAACTCAATAAATCCAAATGACATTGAAGAAATCAATGTACTTAAGGATGCAGCAGCTTCTTCCATCTATGGATCAAGAGCCGCAAATGGAGTCATCGTTATTACAACCAAATTGGGTAAACCGGGTGATCCAACAATCCGTTACTCATACCAATATGGTAAAGCTGAGGTTCAAGGGCTGAAAAACGTACAATTAATGACTTCGGCAGAAAAGCTCCAGTATGAATATGAACTTGACTATACAAATCCATTAATTACATCTGCAATTTCAACTGCAAACGGATTTCCTGCAAATTCAACAATCACGTCGATTTCAGCGGACCAAAGACAATCAGTGTGGAACAGCTTAATTGCTAGTGGAGCTGGTGACTGGAGAAAGTATTTATTACGAAAGGGCAACAATAAAACACATGAGATTTCACTATCAGGTGCGGATGATAAATTCAAGTACTACTTTTCATTAAATAAAAATGATAATGAAGGTACCGAGATCAATTCATTCTTCAATAAAAAGGGTGGAAGATTAAACATAGAGTATCAAGCAAAAGATTGGTTTAAAATTGGAACAAACTTAGGGATTACACAAACGTTCGAAAGACAAGTTCGCGAAACGTTTAACACGCAAAACCTATATGCGTCACTTTTCCTTTATAACCCATATGAGGCGGTGAAAAATACTGATGGAACTTATAACACCACCATGCAAGGATTCTCCTCAATTGAAGGGTCACTTAATAATCCTGTTTTATACAACAGAATTAACAGCTACGGAACACTGTTTGGAGAAGCAAAATTCTTCAAGCATTTGACATTGAGAAGTCAAATTGGTTCTACGTACAACACCATGAAGTATGAAAGTTACCTTAAACCAGGATCTAACTTAGCAACGTTGTTGGGTTATAACCAGAAAAATGATCAAGGAAATCAGGATTTCTTCTATACTTTTACTAATACTGCAAGCTGGAATCAAACGTTCGCCGCAAAGCACAACGTAAACTTCCTTGTAGGTTCGGAATTTAGTAAAGACGCCTTATACTCATATTCATTAACTGGACGTAATTTTCCAACTGCTTCGGTTGAAACATTAGAAAACGCTTCTACACCAACAACTGCGTCTACTTCAAGAAGCAGCTATGCATTAGAGTCATATTTTGGTAGTGCAAACTATAATTTCGATCGTAAATACTATTTGACATTCAGTGCAAGAAGAGATGGTTCTTCTCGCTTTGGTGCTAACAACAGATTTGCAAACTTCTACGCTGGCGGTATTTCTTGGAACATTAAAAACGAGAAGTTCTTTAAAGCTGATTGGGTAGATGCATTAGCTTTAAAAGCATCTGCTGGTACTACAGGAAATAATAACATCGGAAACTATGATGCATTAGGAACTTATGCTTTAAACGTAAAGTATAATGATCTACCTGCTGCAGCTCCTGCGAGATTACCTAACCCGAATTTAACTTGGGAAACCAACATGCAATATGATGGATCACTTACTTTCGGTTTGTTAAACAATCGTCTATCAGGTGATTTTGGATATTACAAGAAAGAAACCAAAGATCTTTTGTATGCAGTAAACGTATCAACAACAACTGGATTCGCGACTTACCAAGGTAACATAGGGAGCATGACTAACTCAGGCTTCGAAGGTAGTTTAACAGGTACTGTAGTGCGTAATAAAGATGTAAACTGGAGTATTTCAGGATCTTTCTCTACAGTTGACAATAAAATAACTAAGCTATATTCTGATAACGTACCGAACGGTTACGGTCGTTTCGTAGTTGGCGAAACTTTAAATACGTTTTTCTTGGTTAAATGGGCCGGAATCAACCCAGACAATGGTAAGAACCAATTTTACAATATTGACGGCACAACCACTGAGGAATATTCTTCAGGACAAGCCCAATTGTTAAAAGGAAAATCTCCAATCGCTAAGTACTTTGGTACATTCGGTACAGACTTAAGATATAAGGATTTTGATTTCAGTGCGAGACTTTACTACACTGG
Source organism: Pedobacter sp. (assembly GCA_028287885.1). Taxonomy (GTDB): domain Bacteria; phylum Bacteroidota; class Bacteroidia; order Sphingobacteriales; family Sphingobacteriaceae; genus Pedobacter. Next base: position 3,934 of record JAQBOT010000337.1, on the reverse strand, counting down.
TGGTAACTACATCTTGAACGTTATGGATCAAGTAGCTGCATCTGACGGTGAAAATGTAAACAGCAATCAGTTTACAGAAGCATTTAATTACTGGAAGAAACCTGGCGACAATGTACATTACGCGAACCCATTAGATCCTACTCAAAATGTTACCTATGATACCGACAAATATCTAGAAAAAGGCGACTATCTTTCTCTAAGAGACGTGACTGTTGGTTATAATTTGCCAGTTAAGTATGCTAAATATATCAAGTCGAAGGGAATTAGAATTTTCGCTCAAGGCACAAACTTGGCTATGTGGACTAAGTTTAAAGGTATACCTGAAGTAGGTGAGTCTAACAGAGAGCGTACTGACTTTGCTGGTACATTTAACCTGTATGGCTACCCACCATTGAAAGCTTATACTTTTGGTGTTGACGTTAGATTTTAATTAGATTATTAAAGTGATTATGAAAAAGATATTATTTACAGTTGGTGCTGCTTTAGTACTGCTGGGGGCTTGTAAAAAATCAGATTTAGAGCTCTTCCCTTATAACCAGGTCGAAACGACCCAAGCCTTCAATAGTGAAGGTGATGTACAGCTTGCCGTTAACGGAATGTACGCCGGTATCAGAACTTCTACGTCTTATTATAGCGGAACCTGGAATATCCTTGCGGATGTTCTTGCTGACAACTTGGTGTTAAACAACTCAGGACGTTTGAGCATGAAAGCATTTTATGAATGGCGGTACACAGGTGAAAGTACGTATAACTTGTTTGCACATGGATATACGATCACCCGAAGAGCAAATGCGATTATTGAGAACATTAGTAAATTACCCAAAACGGCATTTACTGACAACGCAACTGGTGAAGCATTGGCTCTACGTGCAATGACTTACTTTGATATGTCAAGAGTGTATAGTAAGACCTATACCAATGCATCTGATGCAGATTTAACTATTCCTTACACAACCACGACGGATCCTTCAATTACTCCAGCGAAAGAGCCTGTTAAAGGCTTTTACGACAAAGTTATTGCTGATCTAGTTCAGGCTGAAGCTTTAATTAACGCTACTAATGGTGTTGGACGTTTGAACAAGGCCGCTGTTGCAGGTTTATTATCCCGTGTTTATTTTTACAAAGGTGATAATGCAAATACAATAACAGCAGCAAATCGTGCGCTAGGTACTACACCAAACTTGCCGAACATTGCAACCTTCCCAGCTATATGGACAGACGCAACTGAGGCTGGTGTATTGTTTAAAGTAAAAAACACTAGTATTGATAACCTTAATGCTTTAGGGGTAAATTATTTCCAGACTGTTGCTGCAGGTGTTAAATCTGAGTACACAATCGATTATAGTTTCTTCCAACTGTTCGCAAGCAATGACGTTCGTAAAACGGCTTATACTCAAACAAGTGCGTTTAACAATGTTTTACAGAACCACGTTATAAAGTACAAAGGTAGAGTTGGTCAGCCTGCTGGTGTTGTTGATGCAAAAGTTATCAGAACAGCTGAAGTATTGTTGAACAAGGCAGAGGCGGAATACTTTACAAACCCTGCTGCAGCATTAGCAGACTTGATCTTATTGAAGTCTAACCGCTATACTGGTTATGTTCCAGAAGTTCTTGCCGGTCCTGCATTGCTTGCGGAAATCCAGTTACAAAGAAGATTGGAGCTTGCCTTTGAAGGCGACAGGTTCTTCGATATCAAACGTAGAAATGCGGCAATCAACAGGGATGCAGTTCACGGAGAAAACGCTGACGGTACAGGTAAACCTCCTGTCTTCGCTACCATGGAAGCTGGTGATAAACGATTCCTATTGCCTTATCCGCAAGCCGAAATCAACTTTAACACAAACTTCACGCAAAATCCAGGTTACTAGTCGTAATCTCGAATAATGAAAGCAGCCAGTTCTAACTGGCTGCTTTTTTTATAATTAATTTTTCCTACATTCAATCACATTTTAACGTTCAATCATCATGAAAAAACTTACAGTAATGCTTGTTTCCTTTGTAGCTCTAAGTACCCAAGCTTTTGCTCAAAGGGAGCCTGGCTCAGTCTCTGCACAAACAAAATTAGGGAGATATACGGCGGAAAAAACAATTGAAAATATGGTCGGAAGCCCGTATTTATTTGAAGACTGGAAAGCTGCCACAGTTAGGTTTGCCAATGGCAAGGTATACAAGGATATGCAGGTGAAATATAATCAAGTTGACGATAAATTACTTTTAAAAGGCGAAACTGGTGAACCGATGACTTTTGTTGATCCTGTCGTTGAATTTCGGATTCCGGCAGCATCTGGTGAGACGCAATATAGAAATGGGTTTAAACCTTCTGCAAACAATACGGAGAAAACCTTTTATGAGGTGATGTTTGATGGTAATATTAAACTACTAAAAAAGGTTAGCAAGACCATTATCGAATCACAAAATTATAATTCACCTTCGGTCGTAAAGAACATAGACCAGCAAGTACATTTCTTTGTAGTGAAACAAGACCAGTCGACCGAGTTCAGGCCGAATAAGAAAGCAATTCTTGAAGTATTGAAGGACAAAGCGGATCTTGTAAACACATTTATCGCGGGTACAAAAGTGGATTTTAAAAGCGACGAAAGTTTGAAATCAATATTCGTTTACTACAACTCATTATTGTAAGTTCCAAAACTTAGTAAAGCGCGACTTTTTTCTGCTAATAGAGTTACCATTCTGCCCAGCACCATGGCCCTATTGTCATCAATATGGCCTGTTGGGAAATTAAAACATACAGGATAGTCATAATCTTTTACTACATCCATTATAATCTCTTCCGGACTTTGTCCAAAAGGGATTATTTCTTCCTGAACTCCGCTGAAAGCGCCCACAATCAATCCCCTCAAGCTTGCCAGTTTACCGCTTCTTTTCAGCATCCGCATTAAACGGTCAATTGCATACTCCTGCTCTCCTATATCCTCCAAAAACAGGATCTTATCGGTATAATCCATTTCAGAGACTGAACCTTGAACCATTGTAAGCATGGTCAGGTTACCACCGATCAATATACCCTCGGCTGTTCCGGGCCTGTTTTGAAAGGAACTGTTGTATTCATAGGTAATAGGCTCTCCGAAGAGTGCCTTCCTTAAGGATTCAAGTGACTCTGGACTGGCTGTATCAAATGTATAAGGCATTTGGCCGTGAATGCTCATGACATTGCAAAGCTCCAGGACATGAGAAAGTAAAACAGTGATATCACTAAAACCAACAATCCACTTTGGCTGCTGGCAAAATGCTGTGAAATCCAGCTCATCAATGATCCGTATGGTTCCGTATCCGCCCCTGGCAGCAATCACAGCCTTGATCTCAGTATCGTCTAGAAAGCGTTGTAAATCTTGTGTACGAAGCAGATCACTTCCTGCAAATTGATTTTCCGAGGCATAAACGCTTTCGCCAACCAGAACTTCCAGGCCCCATTGCTTTAAAATCTCTATTCCGGTATCAATTCCTCGAGGAAGTTTCTTTGCAGGACACACGATCGCTACTTGATCGCCCTTTTTTAAATGTGGCGGCTGTTTAATCATTGGCAAAACACTTATCTTTGCCAAAATAATAAAAATAGTTTTGGATAACAGTAAAATAAAGAGATATACCGTAACGGCTGCTTTGCCTTATACCAACGGACCTGTTCATATTGGCCATTTGGCCGGAGTTTACCTACCTGCCGATACTTATGTGCGGTATCTGCGTGCAAATAAAAGGGATGTTAAGTTCGTTTGCGGATCTGATGAAAACGGTGTTCCCATTACTCTGAAAGCTAAAAAAGAAGGGATATCGCCTCAACAGGTGGTCGATAAATCCCATAAGATAATTGGCGATTCGTTCCAGGAATTTGGAATATCATTCGACATATATCATCGTACTTCTTCCTTAACACACCACCAAACTGCCTCTGAATTCTTTGAAACTCTATACAATA
>JAQBOT010000335.1 GCA_028287885.1 Pedobacter sp. | reverse complement strand
ATACAACCTGATGGTTGGAAATGGCACATCGGCACGTCCTGAAAACGATAGATTTAAGGCTTTTTCTGGAGACGTTTACGCGAAATTCCTCGATAAGAAACTAATGATTGACCTTTACGCAGATTACCAGCGCCTAAACTGGACACCCGGCTTCCACCACGCAAGAAATATGACTAAGCTTTTCGCCGGCTATACAACCCCCGCCCTGACCGTCGGTGTAGAAGCGTTCCTGAATCACGGCAAGAATGATGTTATCGGCCATACCGAAACTGCAGCTGACACATTAAGCGTGAATGCATTTGGAATTTCGACGTTTGCACGTGGCCCGATTGTTCAAGGTAAGCTCGGCTTCTTCGCTCGCCTGGATAAATTCAATCCTGATGAAGATTACAACGATTCTAATTATATCCGCGATGAAGGCCTCACATCTGCATACGAACCCAACAACAAAGAAACACTAATCATTGCAGGGCTTGACTTTACCCCCGCTAAGAACATCCACTTCATGCCGAATCTATGGTATAATAGCTATACGAGCCAGCGGGATGATGTTCTGGGACGTGCCAAGAAAGATCATGACCTGGTGTACAGAGTGACTTTCGCCTACTCATTCGGCAAATAAATCAAACAGATAAAAAGAAAAATATGAATAAGCAACTTTTGAATGTAAAAAACGCTTTGTATGCCGGTGTAATCCTGACTGCAGTTGGCTTTAGCGCTTGTAACAGCAACTCTGGGCACGAAGGTACCCAGGACAGCACAGAAACAGCGACGACAGATAAGAACGCCCTTTTAGGTGCAGGAAGCACATTTGTGTACCCTTTGTTCTCCAAACAGTTTTCAGAGTACAACAAAGCCACTGGCCTTAAGGTAAACTATCAATCTATTGGTTCCGGCGGTGGAATCCTGCAGTTAACAAACAAAACTGTGGATTTCGGGGACTCTGATGCACCATTAAATGAAGAACAAACCAAGAAAATTGGGGTAGACGTATTACACATTCCAATGTGCTCGGGCGCTGTGGTTTTAAGTTACAATCTTCCGGAAGTTAAGACCGCGCTTAAACTAACACCTGCTCTACTTTCTGATATCTTCCTTGGGAAAATTAAGACCTGGAAAGATCCGAAGATTGCAGCAGCAAATACAGGCGTAAATTTACCTGATATGCCTATAGTTATTGCACACCGTTCAGATGGTAGCGGAACAACAAACATCTTTACAACATACCTAACCAAAGTAAGCCCGGAGTGGACTTCCAAAGTTGGTGCAGGTTCGTCAATCAACTGGCCGGCAGGCTTAGGTGGAAAAGGAAATGAAGGTGTAGCTGGCCTGATAAAACAAACGCCAGGTGCTATTGGCTATATCGAATTGGCTTATGCTATGCAAAACAAAATGCCATTTGCAAGCATCCAGAACAAGAGCGGAAAATTCATCGCAGCAAGCGTAGCCTCAACAAGCGCCGCAAGCAACATTAAACTTCCAGCAGACTCCAAAGTATCATTAAGCAACACAGATGCAGCTGATGGATATCCGATCAGTGGCTTTACATGGGCCATTATCTACAAAGAACAAAACTACAACAATCGTACTGCTGAAAAATCAGAAGCACTCTTGAAGTTGCTTTGGTGGAATATCCATGAAGGACAAAAATTCTGTGAAACACTGCACTATGCACCACTTTCTCCTGCTGCAATATCCGTAGCTGAAACGATTTTAAAATCCGCAACCTTTGGCGGAAAAGCAATCTTAAAATAAGAGCAAACGTTCTCGGCAAAGTAAGGCACGACCTTCTGCGGCAACGTACTCTTAAAATTGAAAATCATAGTTTAACGTTATGCAAGTTACTCCCAGGAGTATCTTGCATTTCCATGAAATAATTAAATATGCGACAAAAAGATCCAGGATTGCAGGTAAAATATGAAATGTTATTTAGCAGAACCCTGGTAATTACTGCACTTCTTATCCTAATTCTTGTCATTGGGTTATTCTTGACTTTACTGCTGGAGTCTCTTCCCTCGATACAACATCTGGGCTTTGGCTTTCTTTTCGGCAAGACCTGGGACCCGGTGAGCAACGTTTATGGTGCTTACCCATTTTTAGTCGGCACCCTCCTCACCTCTTTTCTTGCGCTGATTATTTCCATTCCGTTTTCTATGGCCATCGCCATCTTTTTGGGCGAATATCAGCCAACAGGAGCGCTTTCAGCATTTCTAAAGAACATCATTGAACTGATTGCCGCAGTGCCTTCGGTAATCTATGGCTTCTGGGGATTGATCGTTCTGGTTCCCTTAGTCCGCAGCCTGGAAAGCAAGATCGGCGTTGTTCCCTATGGAATCGGCATATTCACCGCCTCTATCATTTTAGCCATCATGATCATACCTTATGCTGCTTCTCTCGGCAGAGAAATGATTAGCATGGTGCCTGCACAGTTGAAAGAAGGTGCATATTCGTTGGGTGCAACCCGCTATGAAGTTATAAAAGCGGTAATCATCCCATACACAAAATCGGGACTATTTGCCGGCATACTTCTTTCTTTAGGCCGCGCGCTTGGAGAAACAATGGCGGTCACGATGGTTATTGGAAATTCCAGTATCATCCCAACCAACATATTTGCGCCCGGCAATACGATGGCCAGCGTCATTGCCAACGAATTTACAGAAGCAGACCGCAGTCTGTACCTCTCCGCACTGATTGAACTCGGCATGCTCTTGTTCCTGGTTACTGTAGTCATCAATGTTATTGGAAAGCGAATTATTAAAGGATTCAACACCTAGTTATGAAGAGTAATATAAATTACCGAATTAACAAGAGCCTTTTTATCAAAGGCTTCATCATTTTTTTAGCATTTCTTATTACATTACCCTTAGTTTCGATAATATACTACGTTGCCAAAGAAGGGTTCGCAACCATTAACTGGAACTTCTTTATCTCCGTGCCAAAACCGGTTGGTGAGGTAGGCGGAGGAATCGCAAACGCCCTAGTAGGAAGCTTGATTTTGGTTGTAGTAGCCTCCATCATAGCCATACCAGTCGGCATAATGTGCGGAATATATTTAAGTGAGAACGGCGAGAACAAGTTGTCATACTACACCAGGCTTGCAGTAGATATTCTTCAGGGTGTACCATCCATTGTTGTTGGTATCGTCATCTACTTTTGGGTGGTTAAACCTACAGGAAGTTTCTCCGGCTTATCAGGAAGTATTGCGCTAAGTATAATGATGCTTCCCATCGTTATACGCTCCACAGAAGAGACGCTTAAACTAATCCCTTCAACTTTAAAAGAAGCAGGGCTTGCACTTGGACTGCCTTACTACAAGGTAATGATCAAGGTTATCCTGCCTGTTGGAATGAGTGGTATACTTTCCGGAGTTATGCTCTCCATTGCCCGGGTAGCTGGTGAAACCGCACCTTTGCTTTTCACAGCATTTGGCAATCCATATTTGAACACCAATATCGCTAAGCCAATGCAAAGCTTACCATTGTTAATCTTTAACTATGCAACCAGCCCCTATGACGAATGGCATAATTTAGCCTGGGGCGCTTCTCTAATTTTACTAATTTGTATTCTATTATTAAACCTGTTTACCAAACTGCTCACCAGAAGATGGAAAGTCCAATTTTAAATAGTCAAAATTTCAACGCATACTTTGGCAACAACCATGTTGTAAAAAACGTGAGCATGGAGATTCCCAGAAATAACGTTGTTGCCGTAATGGGGCCTTCCGGTTGTGGTAAAACCACATTCCTAAGATGTATCAACCGCATGCATGAATTAATTGCAGGCGCAACTACAAGCGGAATAATCGAGCTTAATGAAGAAAATGTTTACGACATGCATGCCATATACGTACGGCAGAAGATTGGAATGGTGTTTCAACGCCCTAATCCCTTTCCGAATTTAAGTATCTACGACAACACCATAGCCGGATACAAGTTGAATGGAATAAAGCTGTCAAAAAGTGAAAAAGATGGTATCGTAGAAAGCTCTTTGAAAAAAGCTGCACTGTGGAAGGAAGTCAAAGATTCTTTGCACAAAAAAGGAACTTTCCTGTCCGGCGGGCAACAACAAAGACTTTGTATCGCAAGGGCGATAGCCATGCAACCTGAAATCCTACTCCTTGACGAGCCTACCTCTGCGCTTGACCCCATTTCTACCGCAAGCATTGAAGAGCTTTTACATGAGTTGAAAAAGAACTTCACGCTAGTCATTGTTACACACAATATGCAGCAAGCTGCAAGAGTAAGCGACAAAACTGCGTTCTTTTATATGGGTGAACTGGTTGAATATGATGACACAAAGCAAATGTTCACCAATCCGACAGATACCAGAACACAAAATTACATTACCGGACGCTTTAGCTAATAATAAGGAAAATGAAACAGTTAGAAAAAGAACTAGAATCTATAAAAACAGAGTTGATTAACATGTGGGAGCTTGTTTCCGCACAGGTAAGCAGCTCCAGAGACTGCCTGACCGAATTTGATAAAGACCTTGCAAGAGAGATCCAGGTGAAGGAAAAGCGGGTTAACAGTGCCGAGTTAAACATTGATCAGGACTGCGAAAATGTCTTTGCCTTGTACTCTCCGGTAGCAGTAGATCTTCGTTTCTTGTTGTCTATTCTAAAGATCAATTCAAACCTTGAACGCGTTGGAGACATCGCAGATGGCATTGCCAAATACATTATTGATGCAGATGTATGCTTTAAGCCTGAATTGCTTACCGTTACACGCATCATGGACATGTTTGAGGTTGGAACAAACATGCTTAAAATAACCTTGCTTGGCTTTGAAAGAGAAGATACTGTGCTTGCCAGAAGCATATTCAAGATGGATGAAGTCCTGGATGAGATCAACAGCAATGCCAATGCAAACATCATAGAATACTTGAAAAAATACCCAGAAGACCTAGATCAAGCCTTGTATGCGTTATCCATCATCCGTAAACTGGAACGTGTGGGTGATCAAGTGAAAAACATTGCTGAGGAGATCATCTTTTACATTGAAGCAAAAGTGATCAAGCATAGAAAACAAGAATAATTGGTTTAAACAATACCTCATTAAAGAGGGCCTTAATTTACATTAAGGCCCTCTTTTGTTGTTTGTATCGCCTGCTACGCAATTACATCCTGCGAAGAAATGATCGCGTCTGCAAAGCGTTCCATCTCTTCTATTTGCGGACTGCACTGCAGCAGGAAGAAATTAACACCCACCTTTTCGAACTCCCCTATTCTGTCCTGAACCTGAGCCGGTGTCCCGGTAAGTCCGCTTCTCAATCCGCGGTTGGAAACCGAGTAGTCGTGTAACGATACCTGCTGTTCAAGCTGTGTACCCGAGATCCATTGCTGGTAGTTCTTATATCCCGAACTGCCTTCTTTAACGTCGGTTATGCGGTCCAACTCCTTCTTTACTTCCTGTTCGCTGTTGCGGATAACGCTATATGCGGCAACACCGAACTGCATTGGTGGTAAACCCTTCTTGTCACGACGTTCGGCCATATCTGCGATCCTATGGCCTATTTGCTCTGGCGAATCGCCATGCATTACATAGCCGTCGCATGTTGAAGATATCAGGTCTTTCGCTGCTTCCGACTCCCCACCTGCATAGATTGGCGGACGTGGGCTCGAAACAGGCTTAGGCTGCAAAATATTGTCCTTTACCTTATAAAACTTCCCTTCAAAGCTGAAGTTGTCTTTTTTCCAGACATTATCCAGGACTTCCAGCCATTCCGCAGAGCGAGCATAGCGGTCGTCATGGTGCTCAAAGTTTACACCGTACTTTTCAGCTTCATCTTTCCACCAGGAAGACACCAGATTCAAGGATAATCGCCCATTGCTGATGTGATCAATGTTTGCTGCTTGTTTCGCAAGCAAGGCAGGATTGTGGAACGTAGGCCTCACAGCAACCATAAGTTCCTGCTTATTCGTCACAGCAGCAAGTGCAGCTGCAGTAGACCAGGCGTCCAGAGATGGCGCCTGCTGTCCCTTTATATCATTTAGGTTTAACTCGGCGACTAATGCCAGATCAAATCCAATTTGTTCACTTCGTATAGCAAGACGTTTTACATAGTCCCAGGTGGGTTCCATCTGCTCATCTTCCACATTACGCAACCATCCGCCGAAAACCGGTAACCAATATCCGTATCTCATAACGATTAAGCCAATTGGGTTTTTTGCTCAGTTCTTACTGCGGCCTCTGCTTCCAAGAAGTCCACCAACTTATCATGTGGATTAAATCCAATCACGTTAACTGCATCCGCAACAAAGTTTGAAAGCGCATTTACATCATAATAATAAACCTCTCCGTCACGTTCATCGATGATATATTCAATCCCGCCAACATCAATACCACTTTCCTGAACGATGGTTTCTATATTTTGAATGATATCATCTGAAGGTGTAAAAGCTTCTACTTTCAATCCATTCTTTGGTGCATCAAGAGCACAGGCATTGCGCAACAACTCCTGTCCACCAGTAGTCTGGCATATGTCTGCAGGACAAAGGTTGAAGCTTTCTCCATTGGTGTATACACGAATCGCGTATAAATATTTTCCGCCTAACGTTTCAACCCGACTGATATAGCCACCTTTTGCCGGAATAAATTCCTGAACCAAAGCTGTATGGTCAATTCCAAAGTCTATCTGATTTGTTGCAATCGCTTCCCTAACGGCCTCAATTGAATCAAACTTCTCAATACCAGCACCACTACCGCCGATGTTCGCTTTGATAACGATCGGAAATCGTAGACCTTCTGTTGCCTCCTCAACCTGAGACACATGGTTTACCACGCGCGACTTCGGATATTTGATGCCCAATTGCTCAAGCAACAGCAGTTGAAGTGCCTTTGAGGTTTCGTAGGTGAAAGCTTTGTATCCGTTGATTACACGTACACCATGATTCTCTAAGAACTTCAGGTAGTTCAACGTGTAAAAGGTTCCTTGAATACCATCACGAAGGTACGCAGAGGGGCTCATACGATTAAAAAAGAGATCGAAGTCAGGTTTTCCTGCTTCTATAGCAAAATGGTGCTTGGTTGGATTAAAGGTTTTATATTCAATTCCTCTTTTATCCAACTCAGCAAATAAGGGTTTAAACCAATCTGGATGCTCGTGCGATATTGCAAATGAACTCATATGTGTCTATGTTATTAATAAAGTATATAAATTTAGTAGATTTAATACAAATGTATAACATTAGCTCATACCTAAGTAATAGAATTATCGAATAGTAATGATTTTACATTTCTTGCTAATTCAGGTTTAAACAATTAGTTTAGCTATGACGAAAATCAACAATCACCTCCATGACGAAAATCTTCTTCAATTCCTGCGTATTATTATTGACTGTTTGCCTTTATGCCTGCAAAGAAGAAAAAAACAGCGAGCAGAGCACTACGCTTGCATCCGAATACTATAAGGACAGTACAAAAGTGAAAACTGGAGGTGTACAAATAATTCCAATTACGACAAAAAAAGGGAAGTTTAATGTTTGGACTAAGAAGGTCGGGAACAATCCCAAAATAAAACTGCTGCTGCTTACTGGCGGGCCGGGTTTATCGCATGAGTACATGGAATGTATGGAAAGCTTTTTGCCAGCAGAAGGAATTGAGTTTATCTATTATGATCAACTGGGCACCGGGCACTCCGACAATCCTAAGGATCCAGCCATGTGGGATCTTCCCCGTTATGTTGAAGAAGTTGAACAGGTCAGACAGGCATTGAAGTTAGATAAGGATAATTTCTACTTGTTGGGTCACTCCTGGGGTGGAATTCTGGCAATGGAATATGCATTGAAATATCAGCAGCACCTAAAAGGATTGATCATTTCAAATATGATGTCGAGTGCACCAGATTACGGCAAATATGCTGAAAACGTACTTGCAAAACAGTTTGATCCGGCCATACTTGCCCGCGTCCGCGCTATCGAAGCTAAAAAGGATTACCAAAATCCGGAATATATGGAATTGCTGATGTCCAACTTTTATGTTAAACATTTCTGCAGAATACCTCTGGAAAACTGGCCAGAACCAATAAACCGCAGCTTTGCTACTTTGAACAACTCCCTGTATGTTACGATGCAAGGCCCAAGTGAGTTTGGCATTGCTGGTAAACTTACAACCTGGGACCGAAAAGCAGACCTATCTAAAATAGCCGTGCCGACGTTAAGCATTGGCGCCAAATATGACACCATGGATCCGGAACACATGCGTTGGATGGCCACAAAGTTTCAAAACGGCAGCTACCTGTATTGTGCTAATGGAAGTCATGCAAGCATGTATGATGACCAGCAAACGTATATGACAGGTATAATTAAGTTTATGAAGGGTGTTAATGCAGGTGAGAAAAAAATTAAGCTGCAATAACTAAAATGCATACCGAATTTTGCAATAAGGCATGTGCAGCTCTACCAGGTCTACAAACGTATCAACAAGATCTTTCTTAAAGCCACGTTTATACCGCACATTGCGCCCACCGGTTTCGCTGTATTTAACTTCCTGTATGTCCGGTCGCCAAAGCACTTCTTCTGCTTTGGGATGCCAATTCATGTTTACTTCATGAAGCTGTTCATTATGGGTGAGAAAAATGATTTCCGCAATTAATTGTGCTTTGGTTTTCTCGTTCAGTTTGTCATTTAACTCATCGAAAAGCACTACCCAATCCTCAACCCATCCCTCATAGTAGATGATTGGAGAGAAATTCACGTTCACCTCATAGCCGGCATTTACAAACTCGTTCATCACATCTATACGATCACTTATAGGGGTTGTTCGGACATCTACAAGTTTGCTCATTTGATGCGGCATGAGGCTAAAGCGGATTCTTGTTTTTAATTGGGGATCGTAGCTGAGGAGCTCCCGGTTCACAAACTTGGTTGCAAAGGTAAGTTTGCCATTGGGGATCTCTTTAAACGCATTTATCATGTCTTTTACATTGTCGCAAATTGCGGCATCGGCAGAACAATCGCCATTCTCACCAATTTCGTAAACCCAATAACGGGGATCAATAAAGTCCGGCTGGATTTTATCACCTTGTCGCGCGGCATGCCTTGTTAGATAGCCAATGATCTGTTCTATGTTAACGAATATGGTGATGGGATTTGCAAAGCCTTTCCTTCGTGGAACATAACAGTAGGAACAAGACATGGTGCAACCATTTGATTCTGAAGGAGAAATCCAGTGAGAGCTGCGAGAATTTGCCCGCGCACTTAGGGATTTTTTTATCCCGAGGATCAATACATTTTTCTTGTTGCTGATCCAATCTTCAACCGAGCCTTCAAACCCAAACAACTCCGGGATTTTCCAGTGTGAGGCAACCTCAGTTAGCTTAGCGTCCGGGTATTTAGAGAGGATTTCCTGTCCACGCTTCATTTTGTAAACTTCAGGCTCCAGGTATATTTCCTTGATTTGAAGCAGGTGGTCTATCGTTTTTTCATGCAGCATACCGATCTTTCTTTACACTAACAGTACGGTAAAAGGATGGTTTAGTTTAAGAAGATTTACTGCTTAGCGGTAACTTAACAGTGAAAACTGAATACTCATTTTCAACACTATCAACAGTTAAACTTCCACCGTGGCCCCTTACAATGATGTCATAGCTCAAAGACAATCCAAGTCCTGTACCCTCACCTGTAGGCTTTGTGGTAAAGAAGGGCTGCATGATTTTTTCCTTTATAGCTTCCGGAATTCCATTACCATTATCCTTAACCTGAATATGGATCATGTTTTCCCGCACGAAAGTACTTACCGTGACTTCAGGGGAATAACTACCGTTGTAGGCGGTTTTACGCTTTTGATTCACTGCATAGAAGGCATTGTTAAAAAGGTTGAGCAGAACGCGGCCAATATCCTGCTGCACCACCTCGATCTCCGGCAAAGCTTCCTGAAAATTCGTTGTCAACTTCGAATTAAATTCGGTGTCTTTAGCCCGTAGTCCGTGAAAAGCCAGTCTCATGTATTCATCCGCCAGCTTATTGATATTAGCTGGCACCTTAACATTGTGGCCTGCTCTGCTGTGTTCCAGCATGCTTTTCACAATCCCATCCG
>JAQBOT010000048.1 GCA_028287885.1 Pedobacter sp. | reverse complement strand
TCATACTCTTTCCCGAAGGAGGAATTCAATCTCTCAGACTTGGTAAACAAGATTACAGACCGGTTGCAGATCCACTCTTGTGGCTCGCAGCAGATGATTAGTACGCATGTACAACCGAATATTACGGTGATTGGTGATCCATTTGCCCTGTCTTCTGTGGTGACCAATTTGATTGAAAATGCAATAAAGTATTCCGGTCCATGTGCAGAAGTTGCCGTGGAGCTTGGAAAAGAGAATGGAACCCCATTTTTGCGGGTGTCTGATAAGGGGCCGGGTATACCTGATCAGGAGAAGATGCTGATATTTGATAAGTTTTATCGTGTGGGTGATGAAAATGTGCGGAAAGCAAAAGGAACTGGATTAGGCTTATTCATAGTGAAGGAAGTTTTGCAAAACCATGACGCGGATATTAGCGTTAAAGATAACGTACCGCAGGGTGCTATTTTTGAAGTAACATTTAGTTAAACATTATGCCACAGAAATTAAGAATATTATTAGTTGAAGATGAAGACCATTTATTAGACGCTATAAAATTGAACCTTGAATTAGAAGGTTACAAAGTTCATGCTGTTAAAGATGGTAAGACTGCCCTTAAAGTATTTAAGGAGGAGCGTTTTAACCTAATAATCTTAGATGTGATGCTTCCCGAGATGGATGGTTTTCAGGTTTGTGAGACAATCCGACTTGAGAACTCGGAAGTTCCCATTCTGTTTCTTACTGCAAAAAACACAAGTGAAGATCGTGTGATGGGCCTTAAGAAAGGTGCAGATGACAATCTTCTGAAGCCCTTTAACCTGGAAGAGCTGATCCTTCGGGTAGGTATTTTGGTTAAGCGAAGCATGAAAGCTGACGACCTTAAAGAATTAAATTCTTATAAGATTGGCGATAAAACCATCTACTTCAACTCCTTTGAGCTTAAGCAGGACGATGGCGTAATTGTGCCTTTAACTAAGAAAGAAACGATGTTGTTGAAACTGCTAATTGAGCGTAAGAACGAAGCCGTATCGCGTGAGCAGATCTTGGAGACCGTGTGGAACTACGATGTTTACCCATCTACACGTACCATTGACAACTTCATATTGACTTTCCGTAAATACTTTGAGCCGGATCAGAAGAACCCGGTTTATTTCCACTCCATTAGGGGAGTAGGTTATAAATTCACCGATAGTCAAGCTTAATGTATAACGCCAAAGGCAGGTATGCGTTAATGGCGGTGTTTATTATCGCTACAATAGCATGCCTGATTTATAAAGAACAATCCTTAGCTGCATTGATGGCTATGTTCTTCGCATTTTTACTTTGGAGTCACTATAAACAGAGTTCGATTCTTCTTGCGAGTAAATATTTCAAGAAGGGAGACTTTGAAAGCACAGAAAGAATTCTGAAGGAAGTACCCAATCCGGACCGCCTGGCGAAGAACCGCAGAGGATACTACGAGTATATGCAGGGAAATATTGCATTGAGGCGCGAAGAGTTTGAGCTGGCTGAAAGGCATTTCCAGATTGCCAGCCGCTTTCCCCTAGGAGGAAGAAACGATAAAGCATTCGTGTTGATACATCTGGCAAACCTCGCGTTGCGTAAAAAAGATAAAGAACGCGTACTTGCCTATGTTGGTCGCGCGAAAGAACTTGTGCAAACACCGAAAGCACAAGAAATAATTAATAAGATAGAAAAAGAAGCGAATAGCTTATAAAGATTAAGATTTGATGAACACGTTATTTTTAGATGCAGCATTTTCAAAGCAAACAGAACGTCCACCAGTTTGGATGATGCGCCAGGCCGGACGATTTATGCCAGAGTATTGGGAGATTAAGAACAAGTATTCTTTCCTTGAAATGTGCAAAACGCCCGAACTTGCTGCCGATGTAACGATGTTGCCTATAGATTTACTTGGTATAGATGCCGCAATCCTTTTCTGCGATATTTTGGTTACTGGAGAAGCAATGGGAGGAGACCTAAGTTTTACCCAGGGTGTTGGACCGAGATTCGCGAATCCAGTGCGCAATGCACAGGACGTTGAGAACTTACAGGTTGATTGCCTTGATAAGCTTCAATATGTTGGTGATGCCATTAAAGTTATTCAACAAAGACTAAATGGAAGTATACCTCTGATCGGCTTTGCTGGTGCGCCATTTACGGTGATGAGCTACCTGGTAGAGGGTGGATCATCTAAAGACTTCAAGAAAACGAAACTTCTGATGCACAACCATCCGGAGATTGCACATAAACTGCTTGCGAAAATTGCCAAAGTGACTGCTGACTACTTAAATCTTCAGATCGCGAGTGGCGTAAATGCTGTTCAGATCTTTGATAGCTGGGCAATGGCGCTCTCTTGGAATGATTACCAGGAGTTCTCTCATAGGTACATTAAAGAAATTATATCTAATCTAAACCGGAAGGATGTCCCGGTAATATCATTCTGCAAGGGAAGTTCTGTATTTGCGCCAATCATGGCGGATGCAAGTCCTGATGTAATTTCAGTAGACTGGAATGCCGACCTTTTAAACATCAAACAAGCACTTCCTGCAGGTATTGCTGTTCAAGGTAATCTTGATCCGCATATCTTGTATGCAGACAAGCCCGTTATTAAGAAGCACATCATCCAGTTGTTTGAACGTATGCGTGGCGAGAAAGGATTCATCTTCAACTTAGGCCATGGTATTATGCCGGATATTCCTTTTGATAATGTTAAGTATGCCATCGAGATTGTTAAAGAATTCAGATATTAATGTCAGCGTACCTCTACGTCCTTGCCATTCACATCATCTTTGTTGTAAGTTGGATGGCTGGGTTGTTTTACAGTGTACGCCTGTTTATCTATCATACCGAAGCAAATGAACGCCCGGAGAACGAGCGTGTTATTCTGCAAAAAGAGTATGAAAAGATAGAGCATAAGCTCTGGAATATTATTACAACACCTGCAATGGTGCTCACGCTTATCGCGGGTATAACGTTAGTGTGTATCAATCCAGATCTTTTGAAGATGCCTTGGCTGCATGTTAAACTTGCATTTGTTGCAGGCTTAATCGGCTATCATTTTATCTGCCAAAGGATCATGAAACAGCTTAAACGTGGTATATTTACACTAAGCTCTTTTAAACTGAGGTTATGGAATGAGGTGGCGACTATCTTCCTTGTTGCCATTGTATTTACTGTAGTTCTTAAGAGCGCAGTAGATTGGGTCTACGGGTTAATGGGTCTAATCGTCTTTTCAATGGTCATCATGTTTGCTGTAAAATGGTATAAGGGTTACAGAAAAAGGCATTCCAGTTAATTCTCTTTCTATGAAAAGAACTGTGCTCTTGTTCGTTTTTTTGCTCCTGGCAAAGTATACACTTGCACAGTTCGATAACACTGCAGTTGAGAACCTGATCCGTCCGGATAGTAACTTAACCAAAGAACTAGACTTTATTTTCTACAAGGTTAATTACGTTAGGAA
>JAQBOT010000005.1 GCA_028287885.1 Pedobacter sp. | reverse complement strand
ATAATAAGCTAACCGGAAAATATGTGATGTGGTTCCATCTGGAACTTGCAGGAAAAGGATACAGCGCAGCCCGGTCTGGCGTGGCAACTAGTGACAAGCCTGGAGGCCCATACACTTACCTTAAAAGCTATCGCCCAAATCCAGGTAAGATGCCCTTTTATCCAAGGGGTTCAGATCCTCAAGATCTTGTAAGCTGCAGCAATCCGAAATCTGAAACGGACACCGTCTTCTGCAGGGATCTACCAGGCGGACAAATGGCCCGGGATATGACCATATTTGTTGATGACGACGGCAAAGCCTATCATGTTTTTAGCTCAGAAGAGAACTTAACCTTACAGCTGGCGGAACTTAGCCCGGATTATACCAGCCATACTGGAAAGTATGTGCGGATCTACGCAGGTCATCAAACTGAGGCTCCAGCTTTGTTCAAAAGGAATGGCAAGTACTACATGATTGGTTCTGAATGTACTGGGTGGGACCCGAATGCGGCACGCTGGTTTTCGGCAACATCAATCTGGGGTCCTTGGACTTATCAGGGCAATCCCTGCAAGGGACCAGCTGCCGAACTCACCTATGGTGGTCAGAGTACACATGTTCTACCGGTAGCAGGCAAGAAAGATGCTTTTATTTTCATGGCAGATAAGTGGACACCGAAAGATGCCATTGATGGCCGCTATCTGTGGCTGCCGATTTCGTTCAAAGGTGACGACTTGTCGGTCGAATGGAGGGACAACTGGAATTTGAGCGTCTTTGACAAGTAGAAATTCGGGCCTTGCACAAACATGCAGCGTTGATCAATTGATGCGTGTTGCTTCTGTAAAGTTGACTAAGCTGAATTTGGCGTAACGCAATTTGGCGTAGCGCAATTTGGTGTAGCGCAATAAAATTCGAACTTAAGCTTCTATTAACTGTTATAAGAATACTAATCTTTAAACTATGAGCAATATAGAAGAAAATCAACCAGCTGAGGAAAACAATCCGGCAAAGGGGCAAAGCGCCAAACAACAGGATTCAACTGGCAATTCAAATAAACCGGAAGACTCATCCCAAGAAACGACTGCCGGCAATGCTGATTCTGAACAATCCAACTTTTTGGATCCTAGTCACAACACAGGAAATAAACACATGAGAATCGATGAAGAGGGTGGAGAAATCGGGCCGGATGATCAGATTTAGTCTTTCGACTCCTATTCAACAAAGCCTTATGCCAATTACTGGTATAAGGCTTTTATTTATACAACATCACTAACTGGGGTTGGCCATGGTTTGGATAGCTTTGTCTACCTCTTTCGCACTATCAGTCATCATACTTATAATGCTTTTCAGATCTGCTGGCACATCCATAGTTTCTAAAATGACCATTAAACCTAGCATGTTTGCTATTGGCTTACGTACAACATGCGACTGTATGTAGGCGATTTGGGCTAATGTGAGCTTGGCATCAATAAGCGATTCTTTGGTCTGCTTCAGGTCTATAGAGGCTTTCATGAACTCGGTAATGTCATTACCCATACAAAACACACCTGAAGGCTTATTATCAGCGTCAAAGAGCGCTTTGTATTCCCATTGTGTTATTATATAGCCGCCTTTACCATCATGTTTTCTGATGATTGCTGGGAACACACGATCAGGAAATGTAAAGCATTGTTCCGAAACTCTCCTGCAAACATCAAGATCATCCTCATGCATAGTAATCGAGTAATGCTGGCCTACAAGATTGCCGTGTACCCCGTTAAAAGCAGAATGATAACGGTTATTCACATAGGAATAATTGCTGTTCATGTCTACTGAAATCAAGTAATAAAGGCTGGAGTTGTGTAACAGATCTTTTGTTTCTTCGAAGCTTTGCATCTTAAATAAAATTTACAAAGCGCGAATATCGTAATAATCTCACTCAATTATAGCTACAATAAGCGTGTTACGTGTATTCTAGATGCTATTTCTAAAGTAAAAAGCCGTACCAAAGAAATTGGTCCGGCCCAGAGGAGCGTTATTGAATGTTATAAATTTGATCAACATACTTACAGTCTTGCTGTAACAGCATGGTGATAAAGATAAGCTTGGATTAAAAGCGTTAGTCGCAGATCGACTTTGTTTACAATAAAGGTATTTAAAAAGTTACTCCGCCAGTCAGATTTAAAATCTACTTTGTCATTAAACGTCAAACATGAAGCAATTAGAGCGGCTAAAAAGAATCACAATACTATTGAATGAACTACCACAAACTATTGAATCTTTGAAGCTGTATTTCTCAGAACTCGGTGTCCAGGTAAGTAGCAGACAGCTGTATCGGGACATGCAGGAAGTTGGTGAGTATTTTTTAAGAGCGGGCGAAAAGCTGGAACAAAGAAAGATGGAGTTCAATCGCATCATGTGGCTAATCAATAAAAATGTAAATGCAGAACAAATAAACAGCTACGATATTGATACTTTATTAATTAGCAACATGACCATACCTGCTGGGCTGGCAATTGGCCGTAAGGAGTCATTGGTTAAACTTAGAAGGCTTTTGGCTGATCATCTATATCACAGCAAGGTTGAAAACAATGCCAATTTAGATCGTTTAAGTTTGCTTAACACTCACTTCTTTGAAATACCATATAATGAGCAATTTCAGTCGCGGCTGGACAGTATTTTGTGGGCGACGGCAAATCACCGTAGTCTTATTATCAGCAAATACAACGGAGATTCTGTCTCCCTATATCGTTCGCTAACTTTTCCGATTGTATTTGATCCTATGAAGATTATTTATCACCGCGGCAGTTTCTTTGTTGCAGGCATGATACAGACAACAAAGCAGTGCCTGGTATTGGACGTTTATCAAATTCAAGGTTATACTTTAAGCAATCAAACCTTCCAATTTAAAAAGAGCCATTTGATCTTAGAAGAGAACTTGAAAAGCCGTTTCGGGATTACCCAAAATATAAACGATTTAGTCTACAAGATCGCACTAGAATTTTCATCAATTACAGGCCAGTATATCAAAATGCACAATTGGCATCAATCACAGCGCTTCGAAGAGTTGCCCAGCGGCAACTTACGTTTAGAATTAAATTGCGGAGTTAATCGTGAACTTCTAGGGTGGATCTTCCAGTGGATGGGGAATGTCAAGGTTCTTGAACCGGAAATACTCATTGGCCTTTACAACGAACAACTAAAACTCATAAACAAAGCAAAGCATGAGCCGCTTGCTTATACAAATATTAGCCAGCCGGAGTAGGTTACCTACAACCTCTATAAGCAGCGGAGAGTTACTCATCTACAAACTCCCAGGCACTGTGATAGGTTTGTTTTTCGTCGGCATAGGAAATGAAATTTGAATAGAATGGTAGTCGGGAGAGTGTCACGCTATCACCAATCACCACAAGTTTCTTCTTTGCCCTCGTCATTGCCACATTCATCCGCCTAATGTCTGCGAGAAAACCAATGTTTCGCTCCGCATTGCTCCGTGTTAAGCTGATGTAAATCACATCGCGCTCCTGACCCTGGAAGCTGTCGATGGTATTAATTGTAATCTTCTGCATATGTTCTGCAAGTAACGGGGATGAAGGAATCAATTCCTTTAGCGTTTTTATCTGCTGTTGATAAGGAGAAACCACACCGATCGTCGGAAAGTTCTCCATTGTATACAGTTTAGTTAACTTGTCGACGTATAAGCTTAAATGTTTTAATACAAAGGTTGCTTCTTCCGGATTGCTCACGCTGGTACCTTCTAATCTCTCATTAAACCCACAGCCTGCAGTATCTATGAACTCCAATGGCTCGTCTCCAATAAACAGTACCTTATGGTTTACGGAGGCAGATGCCAATAACTTGTTTCCATAAAATACCTGAGATGGGTAGCCCATGATATCCTCATGCATGCGATACTGTTCTTGCAACAAGACCACAGCCACAGGATGCGCTACTATACATTTTTCAAATAACGTTGTGGACAATCCACTTTTTGCGGCACTAAGAGATTTTATGGTAGGAGGGAGTTGGCAATGATCGCCTGCGAATACAACTTTTTCTGCCCGGAGGATCGGAATCCAACACGCGGGCTCCAAACCTTGTCCAGCTTCATCAATTACTACAGTATGGAATTGTAGGTCGCGAATCGTATAGTGGCTGGCTCCAACCAAGGTAGCAGTAATTACGTCCGCTGATGCCAATACCTGATCAATAATATATTGCTCTGTCTTTTCAACATCTTTCATAATGCGATGCGCCTCAGCAAATAGAGCTTTGCGTTGTTCCTGTTCCGACTTCCCGAAGTTGCGCTTATACTTATGAGCCATGTTCTTCAGTTCGCCAGCTTGCTTTTTCAACGCTTTAATATCTTTGTGGTTATGATGTTCCGCCATTTTATTATCCAGCGTCAATCTGAGCATCTTCGCGGAGACACGAGCAGGGTTACCGATACGTACGACATCTAGCCCAATTTCGGACATTTTCTCACTGAGTAGGTCTACAGCGGTGTTGCTTGGCGCTACAACCAATATTTTACCGCGCTGTTGTTGTGTTAAGGCTTTTATAGCTTCAATTAGGGTAGTTGTTTTCCCAGTACCTGGAGGACCATGGACAATCGCCAGTTCATTTGCAGCAAGAATTTTGTTTACTGCTAGTTGTTGTTGCGGATTTACCTTAGGGACTGTAATAAGATCTTTATCAACTTTAAATGTCGGCTTATCTTTTCCGGTAAGGATATTTATTAACCTTCCGCCAATTACTTCCGATTCCCTAAGTTTATCTGCATCCTTAAGCGCGTTCTCCATTTCAACATAACTGTTGTTGTCAAACAAGAGGTCAATGCCAAGTTTACCATTGCGAGACCAGTCAGGAAGCTCGTCAGTTAATAAATTAACTTTCATCCGAGTTGAGGTCAAGTAAGCAACGGTACCTTCAAGGCGGTCATGTTTGGGGTCGTGATTTGAGAATAGTTGAACGGATGAACCAGAGCGAAACTGAGTGCTTATATCTAAATTGCTGGTCCTTTCAACCTCTAACGTGATATAGTCGCCCCTGCCTATTTCGGTACCTCGGATGGCTATGGGAAACCAGCACACCCCATTTTCCCGTCTTTCGGCCGCAGAAGTTTTTTCAGTTAAGTTTTGGTATAGTGTTAAGTCTTCCTCACGCTCTACCTTCAAGAGCGCCATCAAATCTTTGAAATATTGCATTGGAACAAAGATATCTCAAATTCGAGTATTTACGTCGCACATGTGGATGTATGTTCAATACGAACTCCAATGTCATGATACTCCAACAAGATTTAATCAAATGAACGCCTCTTAATAATGTTTTTAAAAAAAGATGTTTGGAGGCATTCTGCAGATAAAGTCCTCAATATGAGTAATTTTGCTCCTTTTTTTCTTCTCAGCACGGGACTTGCAATTCTAATCACTCTTCGAAGTGAGTTGATTATACACTCTGTCTTCGGTGTCTTTGTTTTTTGAAAATTCGTAATCAATGATGTGGCTGCAAAGTAAAGTCACTACTGGTAAGCTTGCCCTCATTAATTCTAAGGATCAAGTAGAAATTTGCGCGTTCGCTTGCAAATAGTCGGATTTTTTCTTCAAGATTCAA
>JAQBOT010000492.1 GCA_028287885.1 Pedobacter sp. | reverse complement strand
CTGCTTAATGCCTTGGAAGGCAAACGAGCAACGCCGCGGACCAAACCCCCTTTTCCGCAGGTAAGCGGCTTGTTTGGCAAACCCACCATTGTGAACAATGTGGAGACCCTTTGCAATATTCCCCACATCATTAATAATGGTGCTGAATGGTTTAAAAGCTTAAGCTTAAGTGCTGATGCCGGAACGAAGTTGTACGGCGTTAGCGGTCGGGTAAATAAACCTGGCATTTGGGAATTGCCACTTGGTACCCCAATGGGCGAGCTTATCGAAGAGCATGCAGGCGGCATGAAGAATGGATACAAGTTCCGTGGAGCACTGCCTGGGGGCGCTTCAACTGACTTCCTGGTGGAGGAACACCTGGGAACAAAGATGGATTTTCTGTCTGTAGCCGCTGCTGGCAGCCGCCTGGGAACCGGCACAATGATCATTCTTGATGATCAAACCTGCCCGGTAGGTTTTGTACATAACCTGGAGCATTTCTTTGCACAGGAATCCTGCGGCTGGTGTACACCCTGTCGCGAGGGTTTGCCTTGGACGGAGAAGCTACTCTTATCTATCGAGAATGGGCAGGGAAAGGCAGAAGATCTGGACCTACTGGAAATGCATACCAGGATGCTGGCACCCGGAAGTACTTTCTGCGCACTGGCACCCGGAGCAATGGAGCCCCTGCAAAGCGGCTTGAAATATTTTAAAGCAGATTTTGAACAGCATATACACGAAAAAAGATGTCCCTGGAGGTGAAACACAATGGCTATAATTTACATTGATCAAAAGCCTTACGAAGTAAAACCCGGCAAGAACTTGCTTGAAAGCTGTCTTACCCTGGGCTTTAATGTGCCGTATTTCTGCTGGCACGCTGCCCTTGGCTCAGTCGGTGCATGCCGTCAATGTGCTGTTAAAGTCTTCAAAGATGCCGATGATAAAAACGGTCGTCTTGTGATGTCTTGCATGGAGCCGGTTAAAGAAAACATGTATGTCTCTATTGAAGATCCAGCGGCAAAGGCATTTAGAGCACAGATAATCGAATGGTTAATGACAAATCACCCCCACGACTGTGCAGTCTGTGATGAAGGCGGATCTTGTCACTTGCAAGATATGACGGTCATGACTGGCCATACCTACCGCCGCTTTGCTTACAAGAAGCGCAGTTATAAAAACCAATATCTCGGACCATTCATTAATCATGAAATGAACCGCTGCATTCAATGTTATCGTTGCGTGCGGTATTATAAGGACTATGCTGGTGGCAAGGACCTGGATGTTTACGCTGCACACAACAATGTATATTTCGGCAGATCAGAAGATGGTATTCTTGAAAACGAGTTTAGTGGTAACCTGGTAGAAGTATGTCCAACTGGGGTATTTACCGACAAGACGTTGAAGGAACATTACACCCGCAAGTGGGATATGACCATGGCTCCATCTGTTTGCCACCATTGCAGTCTTGGCTGCAACATAATCGGCGGGGAGCGATATGGAGAATTACGTCAGATCACAAACCGGTATAACAGTGATGTGAACGGCTACTTCATATGTGATCGCGGACGTTTCGGTTATGAATTTGTAAACAGCATGAATAGGATTCAACAACCGTTAATTCGTTCTAACATTCCAGATTCTGCAAGCAAACATAATCTCTTTTTACACCTGCGGGATGTAATAAAAGAAAACACGGTTATAGGCATCGGATCCCCACGGGCATCGCTGGAATCTAACTTTGCACTTCGACAACTTGTTGGAGCTGAAAATTTCTACCAAGGGGTCTCTGAAGTGGAAGCAAGCATGATGCGTTGCATTGTAGATACGCTTAATTCCGGAAGGGTGCACACGCCTTCTTTGAAAGAAACGGAACATGCGGATGCGGTATTGATCCTTGGGGAAGACCTCACAAATTCTGCTCCTATGCTTTCCCTTTCCTTGCGCCAGGCAGTAAAGGAGAAGCCTTTTGAAGCTGCGCAGCAGATTAGCGTTCCCTCATGGCATGATGCCGCTTTGCGGGAGTATGCGCAGCAGGCCAAGTCGCCACTTATTATTGCCTACCCTACAGAAACCAAACTTGATGAGATATCCTCCGGCACCCTGCACGTTTCGCCAGATGAAATTGCGCGCCTTGGCTATGCCATCGCGCATGAACTAAATGCTTTGGCTCCTGAAGTTCCCGAACTTGATGAGGATACATTGATCTTAGCGCGACATATTGCTTCCATGCTTCAAAAAGCAGAAAGACCACTCATAGTCGCTGGAACAAGTCTGTTTAACGAGGCAATCATCAAAGCCGCGACAAACATTGCCTATGCATTGGAAGATGCAGATAAAAAAGCGAACATCTCTTTTGTTGTTCGGGAATGCAATTCCCTCGGTTTGGCCTTGATGGATGCACCTTCTTTTCAGAACTTAACTAATGATGAAAGCAAATCAGCGGCCGTAGTCATTCTGGAAAATGACCTATACAGGAATGCAGATAAAGCAAAGGTTGATGCTTTAATGGGGATGTTTGAGGAAGTTGTTGTCCTGGACCATCTGCATAATGAAACCACAAATAGAGCTACGGCATTGATTCCTGTTGCTACATTCGCCGAAGCAGATGGCACCTTAGTTAACAATGAAGGTCGTGCGCAACGGTTCTTTCAAGTATTCATGCCTAAAAATGAAAACTTACGCGAAAGCTGGCGTTGGCTCGATGAATTCAG
>JAQBOT010000390.1 GCA_028287885.1 Pedobacter sp. | reverse complement strand
ATACATGCACGCGGAATGCGTTAACTACAAGCCTTGCTAAGTGTTAGACATCCTGGTCATTCGCCTTTTCTATGTCGATGTTCAATCTCTTGTGTGAGCGATAGCCGTAGGCAAATGGCAAGGTATAATTAACGCCGAAAAAGCTCGCCTCTCTCCCATCAACCGTTAAGCGGAGTAGTCCTTTCACATCAATGTAAACTTCGTTTTGCGGCTCTTGTGTTTGGGCATCAGAAATTAAGGGCAAGCAGAATAGTAAAAGGGCCAAATACTTCCTTATTCCAGATCTTAGATGTAATACGCGGCTATTGGTCATACGTGGCTAAACCTAAGGATTTGAATCAGAAAGAACAAACTTTCCTTCGTTATCGAATGTTTATGGTGTATAAAATGCAACCTATGAAAAGACAAATTTGTTATAGCTTGGTAACCAGTTTAATATTTGTACTTCCGGCATGTCAAAGTCCAGAGACACGAGCAGTAAATCAGAATAAGTCGGGAGACACGACAATGAACAATAGTACCGCAACAACGGGTTCGAAAGAGTTGAACCAAGATCAGAAGGAAAGTTCAGGCAAGGACGAGCACAATTATTTCTTCCATACCAAAATAAGCGATGATGACCACATGTTCTTAGATGACGTAAAGACGATGGGTATGATGGAGATTACTTTAGCAACAGTAGCTCAAAAGTCAACGGATCCCAAAATCCGCGATTACGCCAACATGATGATTACGGATCACAGGTTAATGGATAAGGAAGTTGAAAAACTGGCTTCTGCAGCAAAAATCATTTTGCGTGTTGATTATGATGCTAAAGAACAGGAAGAATTGAAAATGATGCGCGGCCTAACCGGTCCGGAGTTTGATAAACATTATAAAGAAATGATGGTTAAAGATCACGCAAAAGCAATTGAAATGTTTAAAAATGGCAGTGATACTCGTGAGGAGGTCGTAAAAGAATTTGCAAATAAATCACTTGGTGTAATTCAAAGCCACTATGAGGCAGCAAAAAAGCTTTAAGTAATTACTTAAAGCTTTTTTTTTAGACCTATGCCCCTAACTTTTTAATAAGTAAGTCGCATGTATGATCAATACACTGCAAGATTATTTCCGCCTTGTTCCCTGTAAAAACGGTTCGATCTGAAAATTCAACCCGATCAGAGATACAATGAATGAACATGGTTCCAACAGGTTTCTCGGCGCTTTCGCTACCGCCCTCGCATGTCAGACCGGTGATGGCAATATGGATATCAGCAGGGAGCAACTTTCTCAAGCCATAAGCGGCTGCCTTGGTCACTTCAGCTGATTCGGGAGTATATTCTTCGAGCAGCTCATCGTCAACATTAAGCAGTTGCTGCTTAACGGAGGCATCGTAACATACAATCCCACCTTTTAAGACTTTTCCTGCCACATCAGTTAACCCAAACTCAGCTGAAAACTGGCCTACAGTTGCGCTTTCTGCGAAAGCGACGCTCAATTCGTTTTCCATTAAAAAGGTACAGCAATCCTCTACTTGTTTTGACGGCATAACGATGATTGTTTTAGATGTTTTTAGGGTTATACGAGCCGCCTTCGCGATCGTTGTCTAAATTCTTCGCGTCATTCTGCTTTTGTTCAAACTCGTCTCTCATTTCTGAAATACTCTTTGTTGAATCGATGTCCCCAGTCCGCTTATCTTCCCTTCCGGTAAGCTTATTATCTCCGGAATTATCAAAGCCAGGATCTACATCCGGGTTCTCAAATTGGGTTTCATCTTCATTAATAGGATTTTGTTCGTTGGCGTTTTCGTCCGGATTACTTTGATCGGGATTTACAATATTGTCGTTTTCCATGGTCTGTTGATTAGTTATTCATACTAGTAACAGACGAGCCTGCACTAAGTTTCAACGCCATTTTAAATTTTTTTATTCTAATATTTTTAAAACTATTCACAAAATCTTACTTATTTGTGCATCCAGGGCCCAAAATAGTTGAACGAAATTTTTACATTAGTTTATAGTTTTATTAGCAATAGTTTGGTACATAGATTGTTCTAAAACAAAAACATCCTTAAACCACTACTCTATGGAATCGTTAGACATCAACTCTCAGATTTGTGACCACAAAAATGCGCTTCAGGCCTTTGCCATGAAGTACACCCATGACCTCGACGACGCGAATGACCTCGTACAGGACACGTTATTAAAAGCTTTTCGTTACTCCCGTCTATTTAAAGAAGGCACAAACTTAAGAGGCTGGTTATTTACCATTCTTAAAAACACCTACATTAATGAATACAGGAGGATAAAAAGAAAAGAAAATGTAATCGTTCAGACCGAAGAGATTACAAGCCAAAACCTTTCCCACAATGCTGAATCAAACACCTGCAACAGCAAATTTATTACGGACGACATTAACAAGGTGCTTTCAAAACTTCAGCCCGAATATTACACGCCCTTTGTGAAATACTTTGAAGGGTATAAATACCAGGAAATTGCAGAAATGTTGGACATTCCGATTGGAACTGTAAAAACAAGGATACACCTTGCACGCCAGATTCTAAAATCAAGATTAAAGGTATATTCTCAAAACATGCAACACTTGGCATAAAGAAATCAATATCGCTGTATAGGGAAACTATTTTTTAACAATGCTGATTTCGCCTGTTCTTTCCATAACTGCTTCTTTTACTTCAACTAACGAGTCTAAATTAGCATGCAAGCGTACACTGGCCATAAGATCCCCTTCAGAAATCAGACACTTTCTCATGTTTTCCATGTTGATCTTACCGTCCTTATACAGCGATATTTCTTGTCCCTTAAAAATCTTCCGCAGGCTCTGATACCGGATGGTCAACCAAGCTATTGACCGGTGTAATAGCGCAAGTGTGAATCCGGCAAATACGGTGGGCAGAAAATCCGAAGCGCCAACTATAGGGCGACTAAGCAGCGCACCCATAGTTATTACAATAATAGTATCGAACGCAGATTGTTGTCCAAAAGTTCGCATGCCTGAAATCCGGATCAGCAGCAGGACAATAAGATAAACAACTATAGCCCTGCATCCCATGTTTAAAGCAGTAAGCTCTTTACCTTCGCCAAAGATCAATTCAATTGTATGCATTATTATCAAGTTTGCTTTTTTTACGCTTAACAATTTAGAAACATCAATTTAACATTGTTCATGCGACCTTGTTTGCATGGCAGTCAAACTATTTCTGAAATTTTTGGTTGATAGCATCATAAAGCGAAGAATTAATGCCTGAAGGACCCTCAATTGTTATTTTAAGAGAGCTGATAGAGGAATTAGATCTTGTTGGCAAGGAACTAATAGAAGTTTCCGGAAATACAAAGATCGAAAAAGAAAGAATGCTAAATCAAAAGGTAAGGGCCTTTAAAAGCTGGGGTAAACACTTCCTGATTTGCTTTGACACGTTTAGCCTAAGAGTTCATTTTATGCTTTTTGGAACTTACCGCATAAACGAGCGCAAAGAAAGCATACCAAGACTCAGCTTGCTTTTTGATGCAGCGGAAATTAATTTCTACACGTGTTCCCTCCAGTTTGTTGAAGGAGACATTAACCTGAGTTACGATTGGACTGCGGATGTAATGTCAGATTCTTGGAATGCCCAGGGAGCTATGGAC
>JAQBOT010000388.1 GCA_028287885.1 Pedobacter sp. | reverse complement strand
AATTGTATACTGGAACACGCAGGCCTGAAGGCGAGCGCCCAGTAAAGAATGAGCCCGCTTAAATTTCTTCAATAATCTGAAAACCCCAGGCAGGAAGTGTAATTGAAGCCTGCTTGGCTAAACTTTCGTTGGAAAGTAGCGCTTTCCCTTTGGCATGCGGGTAAGTAAAGGTTTTATGCGCCGCTGAATAGTTGAAATAGTAGTGTATGCGCTTTCCTCGCTGGTTCATGCCTGTCTTGGTGATTAGCGGAAACTGCAAAGCCTGATCTACTCCCCAAAGACCTGCACCTTTCAAAGCGTTTTCAAGGATCTTGCCTGAGAGCGCGCTGTTTGTGCCAAATCCTATATAAGTAGCAGTCCCCTTACCATACTTATTTTCCGTTAAGGCTGCATACTTGCCCCAGGCTGGGTGGTTATAGTAAGCGAGAACCTTAGCTGTTGTCGGCACAATAAGTTCCATCCATTTCTCTACTTTATTCTGCGCGCTACCCACCTGGAATGGATCGTCTTTCAAAGTTACCTGTTCCGGGATTGTAAATTCATTGTAGTAAATGCCACATGCTTCGCTGATCAAGCCGGGCTGACGGGCGGTTCTTACCTTATTGTGCTCATCTGCAAAGCCGCTTTTGTAAGTATAGACAATGTGACCGCCGTTTTTCACAAATCGATTTAAGCGTTGTAAAAGACTGTCTGGCGCCGCATATAATGCTGGCACCACAATAAGTTTATACTTCTCAATTTCCTTGCTCGAGGGGTCAACGAAATCCACGCCTACGTTCATGTTGTATAAAACATCATACATGGGCCGCAGAATACTGTTGTAGTTCTCAGGTCCGAAGGCATTATAGGCCGTTAATGCTTCATTGCTAAACAATATGGCTACGTCGTTCTTCTTCTGAATACCGGCAAGGGCCGGGGCCAGCTTTTTAAAGTCGGCGCCAATCGTTCGCGCTTCTTCATAGGTAGGGTTAGGTTGGAAATCATGACTGAGCAGTCCTTTCCAATAGGTCTCTGCTGAATTATGTATAGAATGCCAATGCCAGTACTCGACCATGTTGGCGCCAGAGGCAATGTGGCTAAAAGCTTGTAAGCGCAACTGACCGGGAAAAGGTACCCATTGCGGAAAACCCTGAGCTTCAGTTTCCAATAGCAGGTAATTCTTGCCGCCCTTCATGGACCGGGTTACATCGCCGCCAAAAGAAATCTCGGCTCCTGTGAGTTTATCTTGTGATGGATGATAGATATCTACACCAGCTACATCCAAAGCCTTCGCGGCAGCAAAGTGATCAACTTCCGTCTGTATGCCGTAGGAATAGCCGCGCCATTCGAAATCAAAGTTATGTGTGATAAACTGATCGGGCCTTTTATATTCACGTACGATCTTGGCCTGCCAAGCAAGGTAATCCGTAACAAGCGAACGCTGGAATTTGGCGAATTCCGCATTCAGACTTGCATTGATACTGCCGTTTACTGAAGGGAAATCATTCCAGTTGTTGATGCGGTTACTCCAGTAGTCCAGGCCAAAGATTTTGTTTAAGCTGTCTAGTGATGGATATTTCCCTTTCATATAGGCTACGAATTGCGCTTGAACCTCCGGACCGCTCGTGCCGTACGACTTCGTTTCATTGTCGACCTGGTAGCCAATAATGGCCGGGTGACTTTTTATATGCTCAAGCATTTTACGAATTGCTTTTTCCGCGGCTGTCCGGAAATGAATGTTAGTGATATCCATATTCTGACGAGCGCCATACTGATTTTGCCCTCGGGTGGTAATTGCCAGAACGTCTGGGTGCTTCTTAACCAACCAAGTTGGGACTGCATATGTTGGCGTTCCTATGATTACGCTTATACCTGCCTTGTGCATTGCATTGAGCACACGGTCTATATGGCTAAAGTCGTAAACACCTTCCTGTGGCTCCATCGTGCTCCAGGTTGATTCTGCAATGCGGACTACATTAATGCCGGCATCTTTCATCATGGCGATGTCCTTATCAAGGCGTTCATAGGGCATGTATTCGTCGTAATAAGCTACCCCAAACAGGAGTTGATCTTTCTTGAGCTGTGCAAAAGTAGAATCAGCATTGCTGATTAATATGAATAGTAATGCGGTAAAGATGGCCAGTTTAACTTTCATGTGTTCCCTTGTAAATCGGTTAACAAAGTAGACAAAATGAAGCACACTACCCGGCTGTTCGTTCAGATATTTTCTAATTTACATATCCGCATAGGCCTGAAAACCAAATCTTTGGTTTTACCGTAAATGAGAAATATACATCAGCATTTCGCGCTTGCTGTGAGAAAAAGTGGTAAGCGCAAGCAGTTTCCGGTACATTATAGCTGGACAAAGAACAAAATACTTTAAAACTTTGTTGAACGTTTATATTAATTCACGGGGGGTCATTTTTTTGTTACAGATGGTTTAGGATTAAAAATTTTATTTGAATTATGAAAGACATTATTGATCTTAAAACAAAAGTAACTGCATCCAACATTCGAAAGATTAGGGCACATAAAAATTATACGCAAGACTACCTGGCCGCTAAACTTTCCATATCTCAAAATGCCTACAGTAAAATTGAACTAGGCTACAGCAAATTAACACTCAACCGTCTTTTTGAAATCGCTTCTATCCTGGAAGTGGATGCCGTACAGTTGATCAACCTGGAAGACAACGAACTTGCTGAACCCAACGCTGCGGTTGCAGAGGTTCAAAACAATATGTAATTCTGTTACTTTCCAATATCTTTGCAGCCATGCATCAAGAACAGGAAAGCCACATTCTACAGACCATTCAATTTGTTAAAAATACCTTAGCCGGAGCCGAAGCCGGCCACGATTGGTTTCATATTGAGCGCGTCTATAAAACAGC
>JAQBOT010000382.1 GCA_028287885.1 Pedobacter sp. | reverse complement strand
TTACATGGACTTTAATGGCTACAGGTACTCTAATGCAGTGGTCAATGGGACATTTAACAAAAAGTTATTCGACGGAAGTCTAAAGGTAAACGACAAGAACATCCAACTTGTGTTTGATGGAACTGTAAACCTAAACCCTAAATTGCCTGTTTTTAACTTTAATGCCAGCATTAAGAATGCAAAGCTTCATGCGCTTAAACTGTTTAAAGACTCCCTTAAGGTTGATGCCAACTTCTCTACAAACTTTAGGGGAAACAATCTGAACAACATTGAAGGCAGCCTTTTGGTTAACCATGTACGCTTGAACAATGTAAAGGGGATCTACAATATCGACTCTATCCAGCTGCAAGCGCAGGGGATCGGGAAGTCGCGCGCACTGACAATCAATTCAGACATTTTCGACGCCAGCATTAAAGGGCAGTACGACTTGAACTCGATACCCTCCTATTATAAAGCGCTGGCGAAAACGTATATCCCGTCGTTAAAAACGGATATCAGGACCTACAAAGACCAGATCTTCCAATTCAATCTGATGATCAAAAGGTTTGAGCCTATTGCGGAACTGGTGGCGCCCGGACTAGAGATTGAAGATGAGGCCGTATTGATTGGTAACTTTGATTCAAAAAACAATATAGCGACCCTGAATGGCTCCGTGAAGAAGCTGAAGTATAAAGGGATTACCGTTAACAACTTGATTCTGGATGAAAATACATCAACCAAGGAGTTACAGGCGATTATAACATCCGACCGTGTGGATCTAAATGACAGCTTGTACATCAAGAATGTCAACATTTCGAATGTTCTACGGAATGACAGCCTTGCGCTGAACGTGAAACTGTCTAATGCGGACGACATGAACCAGTTGGATTTAAACGGACTGGTTGAATTTGCGTCTGACACCACAGCGCGGGTGAGCATACTCCCTTCAGTCTTAAAGATTAATAGTGAAGACTGGAAAATCCAGGAGAAAGTGCGTATTAACTTTTTAAATGGTAAGACAGAAATAAGCAACTTTGATCTAAGCAACGGCCCACAACTTCTTACAATTGATGGAATATTATCAGATGATCCGAAAGACCTGCTTGCTGTGGGATTCAAAGATTTTAGCCTGAAAACACTCAATCCATTTATCAAAGCTTTAGGCTTAAAGCTCAGCGGGAACGTGAATGGAAAAACAAGTTTGTACGAGATCATGAAATCGCCCCGCATCAGTGACAGTTTGCGCATTGATTCTCTAAACTTAAATGACACCTATATCGGTAGTCTTGTTGATACTTCTTCTTACAACCGCGCCAGCAATTCTGCAACAGTATATACGATTATTGATGCAGATGGAAAGCAGTCGCTTAAGGTTGACGGTGGACTGGATCTTAAAAATAAGATGATCGACCTGCACGTGGCGATGGACAAAAGCAAACTGGCCATCATAGCACCTTTTGTGAAAGACCTGGTGTCGAACCTTAAAGGAAACATCTCATCAGATATTAGCGTGAAAGGGCCTTTTGACAAGCCAGCGATCAACGGAACTCTGGCCTTAGACCAGGCGCAGCTGACGGTAATTTATCTTAAAACGGCATACACGATATCTCAGGAAGTGACCGTTAAAAATAGCGTGATCCAGATTCAGGACCTTAACTTGAAAGATGTAGGAGGAAATATTGCAACGGCAAACGGAACGGTGGATTTAAACGATGTCAGTAATCCGGACTTGGACATTGACATCGTAGCCCGCAACTTCATGGCCTTAAACACGACATCCAAAGACAATCCTTTGTATTACGGACAGGCCTACGCCTCGGGTACCTTTAAATTTAAAGGTCCGACAAACAAGATGTTTATCGGCATTGATGCCAAATCAGAAAAAGGCACCGTGTTTAATCTGCCTTTAAATAGCTCAGAAACTGTGTCAAGTAAGGACTTTATCACCTTTGTGAGCAAAGACACCGCAAAGGTGGTAAAGAAGAAGTCCAGTATTGATGGATTGACAATGAGCTTTAAACTATCTATCGATCCAAACACGACGGCCAACATATTTACCACATTAGGAAATCTAAGTGGGAAAGGTAATGCAGATCTGAGCCTCGATATCAATAGCTTTGGGGATTTTGAGATGTCGGGCGACTACATTATTGAATCTGGTAGTTTCGACTTTACGGCTCAGGAGGTGATTAACAAGAAGTTCACGATCAGACAAGGTGGAAGTATTCGTTGGACGGGAAATCCTTTGAACGCGCAGATTCAATTGAAAGCCATATACTCACTTCGTGCTAGTTTGACGGATCTGTACACCGCTGCAAACCGCGACGCCAGTAGCTCGGCTAACGAACGTGTGTTAACTGAAGTTGAAATGGGCTTATCTGGACTGCTCTTGAAACCCGACATTAAATTGGACATCTTCTTTCCATCGAACCCTGGTATAAAAGAGGATTTTCAGGCTTACTTCAATGATTCAAACAACTTAAACCTACAGGCACTTAGCTTGATTATCCGAAGGAGTTTTGCGCCAGGTACCGGTACAGCAGCCTTGGGTAAACAGCTCACATCTGGGGTAACCAGTACAGCTACAGAGTTGTTGTTTAACCAGTTTAATAACGTGCTTTCGTCTTTGAATCTCGACTTTGTGGATATCAACATTCGATC
Source organism: Pedobacter sp. (assembly GCA_028287885.1). GTDB lineage: Bacteria > Bacteroidota > Bacteroidia > Sphingobacteriales > Sphingobacteriaceae > Pedobacter. The sequence goes on along the minus strand of JAQBOT010000382.1, from coordinate 2,075 downwards.
TTTCAATGAAGCGAGTGCCTCATTTAAGTTCTATAATGATCGTATCGTGTTGAATGCCGGTATTGTAGATCGTAGGAGTAACAACGACTTGTCGCTTATCGGCTTCTCCAAGAACAATGTCGGTAGTGAAGTAGAGATCTTGGCCTTAATTAAAAAGGATGGCTCTTTGGTAGGTAAGCTGGCGAATAAGCCACCAACGCAGCAAAGTATGTTCATCAATTCCGGTATCAACCAAAATAATAACGTTACTTCTTTGGGCTTGATCTACAGTCAGCAGTTTGATTCTTTCCGTGAGTTCTTACAGAAGATAACTGGAGAGTACAAACGCAACCAGAAAAAGAAGGACGAAGAAGAAAAAGCGCGCAAAGAAAAACAGCTTCTGAATAAGGAAGCTGTTCTAGGTGACCAAAGAAAAAGTAAGTAACTCTACCCTTTCATAATATGGTGTCCCATCTTATCTCTTTTGGTTTTAAGATAGGTTTCATTGTGTACATTACTCATTATTTCAATTGGGATGTTTTCTACAACCTCTAATCCATAACCTACTAGGCCGGCACGTTTGGTTGGATTGTTAGACATCAGCCTCATTTTAGTGATTCCCTGAGCTCTGATGATTTGTGCACCAACGCCATAATCGCGCTCATCGCCCTTGAAACCAAGCTTGATGTTTGCTTCAACAGTATCAAAACCTGCATCCTGTAGGTTGTAAGACCTTAATTTATTTACAAGGCCAATGCCACGGCCTTCCTGGTTCATGTAAACCACTAGCCCCTTACCTTCCTTCTCGATCATTTCCATGGCTGTATGCAATTGAGGGCCACAGTCGCAACGGCAAGAACCAAATATATCTCCAGTCATGCAAGAGCTGTGAACACGAACCAGCACTGGCTCATCCTCTTCCCAGGTACCCTTGCTAATTGCCAAATGGGTAGCATTGTTATCTCTTTGTGTATAGGCAGTCATCTTGAACTCACCCCATTGCGTAGGCAAATTGACGGTAACTTCAGGTATAACCAGGCTTTCTTTGCTAAGTTTGTATGTGATTAAATCTTTTATAGATATGATTTTCAGCTGATGTTGTTCGGCTATTTTCAATAACTCAGGCAAACGCGCCATTTCACCGTCGTCTTTCATGATCTCTACCAGAACACCTGCAGGCTCCATACCAGCAAGTCTGGCAAGGTCCACCGATGCTTCAGTATGTCCTGAGCGTCTCAATACCCCGCCATCTTTAGCACGTAAAGGGAAAATGTGACCAGGTCTGCCAAGTTCTGCAGGGTCAATGTTCGGATCAATAAGAGCTTTAATGGTTTTAGAACGGTCGGATGCAGAGATACCAGTTGTACATCCATGTCCGATTAAGTCGACAGATACGGTGAAGTTTGTTTCGAAAGCAGCAGTATTTTTGCCAACCATAAGTTCCAGATGCAACTCATCACAGCGTGCCTCGGTTAGCGTGGCACAGATCAAACCTCTTCCATAGGTTGCCATGAAGTTAATCACTTCAGGCGTTGCATTCGCAGCAGCAGTTACAAAGTCGCCTTCGTTCTCACGGTCCTCATCATCGACAACAATAATAATCTTACCAGCTTTTATATCTTCAATAGCTTCATCTATTGTATTCAACCTAATATCCATTGTTCAGTATTTAAAGTCTCGATGCACTTGCTACAGCAAAATGTGCCCCAAAGAACCATTTACAAAGTTACAACCTTAAAATATATTTTTAGGGGAATAATATCAGCATTAAGTAATGAATAGTGGCATGAAGTAGCTACTTTCATAACTCTTAATTATTTTTGAGGGGATACAGCTAAAAAGATTTAATTAAAAGTGTTGCTTAGGTTGCTTAAGGTTTGCTAACGATAATCGAGGCCAAATGGCCGTATCTATTTAGACTAGCTCCTGCTTATCCTTCTTTTTGAACAAGTTTGTTAGGATAGTTTTGTAGTAGGAAGTATCGAACAAGGCCGAGTCGACTGTGGCTTTGTAGGTGAGGAATGCAGCAAGCGGGCTCAACACGATTATGGCAAGCCATATACCAATTGCAGGTTCTAAATTCCCCTGGATGGCTG
>JAQBOT010000361.1 GCA_028287885.1 Pedobacter sp. | reverse complement strand
GCGCGGAGGCGCTATCCTTTTTTATTGCTCGGCATCATCTTTCGTTGCTTTGCATCATCACTTTGCTTTCCTAAAAACCCTTTATGACTGCAAAATAATTTGACCCTGCTACACCATATTCAAATCTCGTTTTGTAAGTTTATGACTGAAAGCCAAATATTATGTTCAACAGAAGATCCTTTTTAAAAGCGACAGGCACCCTTGCGGCCGCCAGCATGCTTCCTCAACTTACCAGTGCGAACTCTTTGTTCTCCCCGTTTTTCGCGAAATATCCACCAATTGGTCTACAAACGTACACCCTGCAATATCTTTTCAATGATAAGGCAGTAGATACCAAATCTGTGTTACAGCAGATTGCTGCAATTGGGGTTAAAGAACTGGAGACTGCGAGCGGTTCCGCTGAAGGACTGTATTATGGACATACACCTAAAGAGTTTGCTGCAATGGTAAATGACTTGGGTATGAAGTGGGTGGGCAATCACTTTGGGGGTCTTCCTCGTAAAATGACAACACCAAGCACAGGTCCTCAACGCATCAATTTAAGAGATAACCTACAGCAGATCATCGACAATTCAGCGGAAGGTGGATGTTCATGGGTAATATGCGCAAGTTCTTCGGAGGCCGATATGGATGAAATTAAAAAAACAACCGAAATCTTCTCTGCTGCCGGTGAGAAAGCAGCACAAAGCAAAATGAAGTTTGCATACCACAACCACCAATCTGAATTTACCAAGATCGATGGCGTTAGTGCATATGAATACGTATTGGGTCAGACCAATAAAGATCAAGTATTTATGGAGTTGGATTTAGCTTGGGCTACCCAGGCTGGAATGGATCCAGTTGCCATGTTTAAACAATACCCAGGCCGGTTCCCACTATGGCACGTGAAAGACATTGACCCTGCAACAGGTAGACCATGTGTCGTTGGAAAAGGTAAAGTGGAGTTTAAAAGGATCTTTGAAAACTCAAAACTATCAGGCGTTCAGCATACGTTCATAGAACAGGATGGAGCAAAAACCATTGCTGATCCGGCTGAAAGTGTTAAATGGCTTAAAGCAAATCTATAATAGTAGTTACTGTTTACAGGATAAGAATATGGGCCTGGCTTTTATAGCCAGGCTTTTTTTGTTCTGTTGTTTCTGAAGAAATCATCATAATGAAATATACCCAATTCTGGAATAGTAAACGGAATGCCTGCTTTGTAAAAGCTTCTGGATTGCAATAACATCATCAGTTATCTTCAAATAATTAAGCATTAGCTTGATAATAACACATTTTACAGTATCTTTGCAGTCCCTAAAATACTGGGAATAATATAATTGTTTAACAAATTAAATACAAGCAAGTGAATACGTTAAGTTACAAAACTGTCTCTGCCAATGCAAAAACTGTTAACAAACAGTGGGTTGTTGTTGACGCACAAGGCGAGATTTTGGGGCGCTTGGCATCTAAGATCGCAATGGTCATTAGAGGTAAAAACAAGCCTGAGTACACCCCACACGTAGACTGCGGCGATAATGTGATCGTTATCAATGCAGACAAGGTTAAATTGACCGGAAACAAATTCAGTGATAAGACGTACATCTCTTACACAGGATATCCAGGTGGTCAACGTTTCATTTCTCCGAAAGAGTTAATGGCGAAACACCCTACGCGTGTTATCGAGAAAGCCGTTCGTGGTATGCTACCTAAAACAAAACTTGGTGCTAAATTATACACCAACCTATTTGTTTATGCAGGTTCTGAGCATCCACATTCAGCACAATCACCAACAACCATTACACTTTAATTAAAGGAAGAAAGAAATGTCAGTTACTAACACTTCAGGAAGAAGAAAAACTGCTGTTGCCCGTATCTATTTAAAAGAAGGCAGCGGTGAAATCATCGTAAACGGTAAAGACCACAAAGTATATTTCCCAACATTACCTTTGCAATACATCGTAAACCAATCGTTCGAAGTTTCTGAACTTACTGGTCAGTATGATGTTAAAGTAAATGTAGCAGGTGGTGGAATTACAGGCCAGGCACAAGCTGTTCGTTTAGCTATCGCTAAAGCTATTGTTGAATTAGATGCTGAGAAAAAACCAGCATTACGTGCTAAAGGGTTAATGACCCGTGATATGCGTATGGTTGAACGTAAGAAACCAGGACGTAAGAAAGCTCGTAAAAAATTCCAATTCAGTAAACGTTAATCTTAAGGAGACAACACAATGGCAAGAACAACATATCAAGACTTATTGGATGCAGGTGTACATTTTGGTCACCTTACCCGTAAATGGAACCCAAAAATGGCACCATATATTTTCATGGAGCGTAATGGGATTCACATTATAGATTTAAATAAAACTTTAACTAAAACTGAAGAAGCTGCAGCAGCGATTAAACAAATCGTGAAATCTGGTCGTAAGATCTTATTTGTAGCTACGAAGAAACAAGCTAAAGAAATCGTTGCTGAGCAAGCAAAAAAAGTAAACATGCCTTTCGTAACTGAACGTTGGTTGGGTGGTATGTTAACCAACTTTGCAACTGTTCGCAAGTCAATCAAGAAGATGTCTAACATCGACAAGATGACTAAAGATGGTACTTATTCGATTCTTTCTAAGAAAGAGCGTTTAATGATCCAACGTGAGCGTATTAAATTGGAAAGCTTATTGGGTGGTATTGCGGATCTAAACCGTTTACCAGCTGCAATCTTTTTAATTGATGTTAAAAAAGAACACATCGCTGTTAGCGAAGCGTTGAAATTGAACATCCCTACGTTTGCAATGGTTGATACAAACTCTGATCCTTCAAACATCGATTTCCCTATCCCGGCGAATGATGATGCAACTAAATCTATCTCTTTAATTACTGATGTTATCATCAAAGCAATTGAAGAAGGTTTAGATGAGCGTAAGCGTGAGAAAGATGATGAAGCTGAAAAAGAAGCTGTAGCGGCTAAAGCTGCTGCTGATGCTCCTGAAGCTGCTGCACCTGGTGCTAGAAGACCTAAAAAAGTGAATGCTGATACTGAAGAAGGTACTAGCGAAGCTTAAATAATATCCTTGGGTTGTACGTTGTGCGTTGAAGGTTATACCTGCAACACACGATGTACAACCCATATTTTTTAACCAAAAATTTAAAAACAAAAAGAAATGTCAGTACAAATTACTGCAGCAGATGTAAACAAATTACGCCAACAAACCGGTGCCGGTATGATGGATTGCAAAAAAGCATTGATCGAAGCTAATGGCGAGTTCGAAGCCGCTGTTGATTACTTACGTAAAAAAGGCGCTAAAGTAGCAGCAAGCAGACAAGATCGTGATTCTAACGAAGGTGTTGTTATTGCTAAAGCAACTGCAGACGGAAAACGTGGTGTTGTTGTTGAATTAAACTGTGAGACTGATTTTGTTGCTAAAAATGCTGATTTCGTTGCTTTAGCAAATAAATTTACTGATTTAGCTATAGAGAAAAACCCTTCTACTTTAGAAGAGCTTTTGGCTTTAGAAGTTGATGGTCAGAAAGTTTCTGAATTGATCATCGAGAATACAGGTAAGATTGGTGAGAAAATTGGTATCTCTAAATTTGAAACTGTAACAGGCGAAAGAGTTGTTCCTTATATCCACGGTAACTACCGTTTGGGTGTATTGGTTGCTTTAAACCAAGCTGTTGCTGGTGTTGACGAAGCAGGTAAAGATGTTGCAATGCAAATTGCTGCAATGAACCCTGTAGCTTTAGATAAAGCTGACGTTGATGCAACTACGATTGAGCGTGAAACTGAAATTGCTAAAGAGCAAATTCGTGCTGAAGGTAAACCAGAAGCAATGATAGAAAAGATTGCTGCAGGTAAATTGAATAAATTCTACAAAGACAGTACTTTATTAAACCAGGAGTTCGTTAAAGACTCTTCGAAAGATGTTCGTAAGTTCTTAAACGATACGGCAAATGGTTTAACCGTTACTTCCTTCAAAAGGGTTCAATTGGGATCCTAGTTAATTTTAAATATTTAAAAGTCCCTTAAGCGAGGGACTTTTTTTATGTCTTATATTTAGCGTACAATGATCGCAATCTCCAACTGCTCTTTTTTTGAATCAGGATCTCTTCGTGAAAATGCAACAATCCTGATCAGTGATGGTAAAATAAATTCGACTACGGCACAGGGTATATCTGAAGGTTATAAAGTCTTTGATGCACAAAATGCATTGATAAGCCCTGGCTTCCTTGACCTTCAAATCTATGGTTTTGGTGGAGACTTGTTTTCTGCATATCCAACCGCTGATACGCTCAAACAAATGGATCAGTACCTTATTAGCAAGGGGACCACTGGTTTTCTTGCTTGCCTGGCGACAAACTCTCTTGACGTGTTTTACAAAGCTATTGATGCCGCTAAGCTTTACAGAAAGGAAGCTGTCGGCTTTTTGGGCCTTCATTTGGAGGGTCCTTATCTAAATGTAAAAAGACGTGGTGCACATATAACGGAATTCATCAAAAAGGCAACCTTGGATGAAGTGAAGCAACTGATTGAATATGCGGATGGCACCGTGAAGATGGTCACCATCGCGGCAGAGCTTCAAGATGATGAGGTTATTCAGTATTTCCTGGATCAGAACATCGTGATTTCCCTTGGACATAGCGATGCAACTTTTGAGGAGGCAACTGACGCCTACAACAAAGGAATTACCACAACAACGCATCTATTCAATGCCATGCCTTCCATTCATCACCGGGCGCCAAACCTGCCCGTTGCATTGTTCAGTCACCCTACGGCCATGAGCAGTATCATTGCCGATGGATTGCATGTGAACTTTGAAGTGGTCAAGATGGCGCAAAAGGTATTAAAAGATCGTTTGTTCCTGATTACCGATGCTGTTACTGCTTGCGATATCGGCCCTTACCAACACCGCCTATCCGGCGACAAGTTCGTCATGGCTGATGGAACCCTTTCCGGATCTAATATCACTCTTTTGCAAGCGGTACAAAACTGTGTGCGCTATTGTGATGTTGAACTGTCGGAAGCGATAAATATGGCAAGTAAGTATCCCGCCAGGCTAATGAGCCTGGAAAATGTTGGTGAAATTGCTGTTGGAAAGAAAGCAGATCTACTGGTATTATCATCAGAACTTGCATTACAACAGGTATTTGTCGCTGGAGTTGAACAATTGCCCCGCAATAATTAAAACAAATAGTTATTTTTGAAGAAATGAAGTATAAAAGGATCCTACTAAAACTGAGCGGTGAATCGCTAATGGGCGACAAACAATATGGCATCGATAATGAACGTGTCAGACAATATGCTAAGGAAATTAAAACTGTTCACGACCAGGGTCTTGAGATTGCGATTGTAATTGGAGGTGGAAACATCTTTAGAGGATTGAGTGCTGAGAAATCTGGTATGGATCGCGCTCAGGCAGATTACATGGGTATGCTGGCAACAGTAATCAATAGTATGGCGCTGCAAGATGCATTAGAGAAAGTAGGAATCAAAACCCGCTTGCTTACCGCCATTAAAATGGAGCAGATCTGTGAGCCTTTCATTCGTAGAAGAGCCGTGAGACACCTTGAAAAAGGCAGGATCGTTATCTTCGGTGCCGGTACTGGTAATCCATACTTTACAACAGACTCTGCCGCGGCACTTAGAGCAATTGAGATCAAAGCAGATGTAGTTTTAAAAGGAACACGTGTCGATGGTATTTATTCTGCCGATCCGGAGAAAGATGCCAATGCAGTTCGTTATACAAACTTATCCTTCAAAGAAGTCTATTCGAAAAGCTTAAATGTAATGGATATGACTGCTTTTACCCTTTGTGAGGAGAATGAACTTCCAATCATTGTATTTGATATGAATAAGCCTGGTAATTTGTTGAAAGTTACGGATGGTGAAGAGATAGGAACATTAGTAACAGGCTAACAATATATATTTTTTCAAATAAAAGTAATATGAATGACCTCATAAGAAAACAATTACAAGATGCGCAAGCTAATATGGATAAAGCTATTCTGTATTGTGAATCTGAATTAACGAAGATCCGTGCAGGTAAAGCTACCGTGGGTATGCTAGATGGCATAATGGTTCAATATTATGGTAATCCGACTGCATTAAGTCAGGTTGCCAGCATCAATACACCGGATGCAAGGACCTTAATTGTACAGCCTTGGGAAAAGAACTTACTGACTCCAATCGAGCGTGCGATAATGGAAGCAAACATCGGGATCAATCCACAGAATGATGGTGTGGTCATCCGCCTTGTGGTACCTCCACTAACTGAAGAGCGCAGAAGAGACCTCGTAAAAAAGGTTAAAGAAGAAGCTGAAAGAGGACGTATTGCAATTCGCAACATCCGTAAGGACGCAAATGAAAAGATAAAAAGACTGAAAGCTGATGGTGTTTCTGATGATGAGATAAAGGTTGGTGAAGCTGAAGTTCAGAAGATCACGGATACTTACATCATCAAGGTTGATAAGCACGCAGAAATAAAAGAGAAAGACATAATGACCGTTTAACGTCATCTTACAGGTCCTTGACATTAAAAAAAGGGAATATGGCTAAAGCTGTATTCCCTTTCTTTATTTTTGTTGAACTAACATTGCCTCAACTCAATTCATATTAATGAACTTATTACTTGAATATTTAAAGAAACACAAGTGGGTTGTTATTCTTGCCTTGCTTCTTGCGGCATTTAACATCGGGTTTTCTTTACTTGATCCATATATAACCGGCCGTATTGTAGACCAGTTTATTGAAAAAAAGGATGTATTAAGCCGGTCTCAGTTTGTCTGGGGTGTAATGGGGATGGTTGGACTTGCAATCGCCGCCGCTATGGGCTCCAGAATCGCGAAGAACTTTCAGGATTACTTTACGAGCATCATCGTGCAAAAAGTGGGGGCAAACATGTACTCCGACGGCCTAAAGCATTCACTGGAACTCCCATATCAGGTCTTCGAAGATCAGCGAAGCGGAGAAACATTGGGTATCCTGCAGAAGGTGAGACTGGACAGCGAAAAATTTATTACCTCTTTCATCAGTGTGCTTTTCATTAGCCTGATCGGGATGGTCTTTGTGATCGTGTATTCGGTTACGGTAAGTTATAAAGTAACGCTAATCTATTTTACTGCCATTCCAATTATCAGCCTGGTAAGCTGGCTGCTGAGTAAGAAAATAAAGGTTATTCAAAAAACCATCGTAGCAGAAACCACCGCACTAGCAGGATCCACAACAGAATCTTTAAGGAACATTGAACTCGTGAAGAGTCTTGGGCTTGCCAACCAGGAAATAGAACGCCTTAATAACACCACATATAAGATTCTTGGTCTCGAGCTTAAGAAAGTAAAGTATGTACGAAGCATGAGCTTTGTGCAGGGAACTACAGTCAACTTTGTGCGGAGCATAATGGTTGTAATACTTTTGATCCTGATCTTTGAAAATACAATTTCCCCTGGACAGTACTTCTCTTTTCTGTTCTATTCATTTTTCCTTTTCGGACCGCTACAGGAACTTGGAAACGTGATCCTTTCCTGGCGTGAAGCGGAAGTATCACTGGACAACTTCAAACGGATACTGAACATGCCGGTGGATAAAAAACCATTAAATCCGATTAGATTGAATAAAGTAAGTCGCCTGGCATTTAAAGGTGTAAACTTTAGGCATCTTACCGGCAGACAAAATGCTTTAACGGATGTTTCTTTCGTAACCAATAAGGGTGAAACTATTGCTTTTGTAGGGCCTTCCGGTTCTGGTAAAACGACACTGGTAAAGTTGCTTGTTGGCTTATATAAGCCGATGGAGGGGAAGATCTTTTACAACGAAACCTCGAGTGAGCAAATCGACCTGGATCAATTGAGAGAAAAGATTGGCTTTGTAACCCAAGACACGCAGCTATTCTCCGGTACCATCCGGGAGAATCTGCAGTTTGTAAGACCGGGCGCTACAGATGACGAATGTCTATTTGTACTTCGCCAGGCCGCTTGTCAGAATCTAATGAGCCGCGCAGAGCATGGGCTCGATACCGTAATCGGTGAGGGTGGTGTAAAAGTTTCAGGTGGCGAGAAGCAGCGTTTGTCTATTGCCCGGGCACTCTTACGCAAACCCGATATCCTGGTTTTTGATGAAGCTACTTCGGCATTGGATTCGTTAACCGAAGAAGAGATTACAGCCACGATCAGGGAAGTCTCTGACCAGACCAGCCACATGACGATTTTGATTGCGCATAGGCTCTCTACCATCCGGCATGCGGACCGCATCTATGTGCTAGAGCGTGGGCACATCATTGAACAGGGCAAACATGAAGACCTGATTGAGGAAAAAGGATTGTACTACGCCATGTGGAGACAACAAGTTGGAGAACGGGTATTAAGCTAGTAGTCTGCGAGTGCCACGAACAGCCAGCAAGGAAAAGTAGGTAGCATATTAGGTTACTTGCTCGTTGATCTCCTCAATACTTAGTTTTACCATACCTTTTGTTTTCAAATAGGTAATCCCTGCGATAACGATTGTTACTGTGCCACCGAATACTACGGCAGGCACGGTACGCATCAGCTTGGCAGTTAACCCAGATTCAAAGGCCCCAATCTCGTTAGAAGAACCAATAAACATGCTGTTTACCGCCGACACGCGGCCCCGCATCTGATCGGGGGTCAACAGCTGCATTATCGTAGAGCGGATGATTACGCTTATACTGTCGAATGCACCTTCCATGAATAGGAATGCCAGCGTCAAATAGAAATTCTTGGATAAACCATAGCAGATGATGCTTGTGCCGAAGCCGGTTACCGCAATAAGCAAATTGCGCCAGGGCTTGTTCATCGGTGAAAAGCGCGTCATCGCAAACATGGTGATCACAGCTCCGCTGGATGCTGCCGCACGCATTAATCCAAGGCCCTCAGAGCCAACTTTAAGGATATCATTGGCAAATACCGGCAATAGTGCAACTGCGCCGCCAAAGAACACGGAAAACAGGTCAAGACTCATTGCGGCAAGCATCATTTTGTTCTTAAATACAAAATGAACTCCTTCGGTAAGGCTCTTAATGATACTTTCTTTAGGAATGTAGGTCGGTGGATGCGCTTTCAGGAAGAAGATACATACGAGTGAAATTGCAATGAAGAGCAAGATGGTGCAATAGGTTGCAGTGATTCCATAGAATCCATAGATCAAACCACCTGCTGCCGGACCTAAAATAGAGGCTGCCTGCCAGCTGGAGCTGTTCCATGTACTTGAATTTGGGTAGATCTCTTTGGGAACGATTTGCGCCATTAAAGAAAAGGTTGCCGGACTAAAAAAACCTCTTGCTATGCCAATACCAAAGACCATCATGTACATGGTCGGCACGATATAACTAACCGGAAAATATGGCTGCATTTTTTGAGAAGTCACAATTAACATCACCAGGGAACACAAAAATACACCCAGAAAAACCTTGAACAGTAAACCTCTTTTTTCAGACTTATCTGCAACGTAACCCCCATATAATGCAATGCCAATCGCGGGAATAGCTTCACATAGGCCAACCAATCCAAGTGCTAATGGATCTTTTGTAAGGTGATAAATGTGGAAGCCAATAATGACGGCTTGCATCTGATAGGCAAACGTGAAAAAGAAGCGCATGCCAAGGTAGGAACGGAATTCTTTGTATCGTAAGGCCGCGTAAGGGTCTTTTTTATTGAGTATAGGAGGCTCTTGCAAGGAAAATTATTTTTAACAAATGTAATTGTTGCAACAGCAACTAAGGTGATTTGTTTATAATAATGTTACCTGATCTTATCGTAAAAATCCCTGTAGGCGCTTGCCATATCCGCTGCTTGATTGATGGCTGCAGAGGCTGCAATGCCAAAGATGCCCGTTGCCATTAAGGCATCAACGTCATTTAAGGTAACGCCTCCAACTGCCAATACCGGAAGTTCAATATGCATTTCCCGCAATTTCTGCATGGCTGCCACGTAGCCTTCTGTTCCAAGGAGTTCGGCATTGTTTGGCTTGGTTGTGGTAACTGAAAAAGGACCAAAGCCGGCATAATCTACACCTTCATGTGCCAGGCGAATCAAACCGCCTACCGTGTTTGAGGATCCACCGATGGTAATCGCTTCTCCAAGCTGGGCGCGTAAGGCATTGAAATCTGCATCCATATCTTCAATGTGAAAACCCTGAATGTCGGCCTTGCCGTTTAAGTGCACATGATCTGTGACGATCAGGGTTGCACCCCAATCGTCGCAGATCTCTGCAATTGCTTGTATATCCTTAAGAAGTTCATCGTCCTTTTTGGTTAAGCAACGGTACTGGAACCACTTAGCGCCTGCCTCACAGGCAATTTGCGCCTGCTGTATGTGCGTTAGCGTATCCAGGTCATGGCTGATGAATTGTAACTTCTCTATAAATTTCTTCATGAATTTAGAATATCAGGTGCAAAGGTAAATAATGTCATGTTCGAACAATAACACATCGTTCAAAATTTAGAATTTCAGATTCAAAGATAGAAGGAAATTGGTACCTGCCTGTGGGTAATAAAAGTTTTCCGTGGTTGTTGCCCCCTGGTACATTGAACTATAGGTATATCCGTTGCTTTCGTACTTCTTGTTAAAAATGTTGTTTACCAGCAAGCCCAGGTTTGCTTGTCTAATCCCAAATAAACGGAAGTCGTAACCCACACGAACGTTGCTCACATTGTAGCCTTTCAGCTTTCTGCTTTCGTTTTGCGTATTATCCAAATACTGCTTACTCACATACTTGTTTTGGACGCCAATTGCAAAGCCCGCAACCGGTTTATAAACCAATTCGCCAAAAACTACTGCCGCAGGAGAAAATGAGATATCCGGAGATGCATAGTTGGTAACAACCGTATTTATGATATCGCCATTATCATCGTATTCATATAGATAATCCTGATAGTCTTTGATCTTGTTTCGGCTTAGCGCTGCGTTTGCATTTAGCTTAAACTGATCACTAAGGTTATATGAGGCGTCAAATTCAAGACCTATCCTGTAGCTGTTGTCCACGTTCTGACGGATGGATTCTCCAACGTCATTAATCTTACCTGTCATAACGAGCTGATCTTTGTACGTCATACTATATGCGTTAAGACCCAACTGGAACTTATCACCTTTAAACCGGTAACCTGCTTCAACATTCGATAGCCGCTCTGAATTCGGGTAAACATTTGCCGTTGCGTTGACATAATCATCCCGGTTCGGCTCTTTGTTTGCGATTGCAAAAGAGGCGTAAATGTTGCTTTTCGAATCCACAAAGTAGGTTAAACCAACCTTCGGATTAAAGAAGCTTAGTTGGTCTGCAATAAGCAATTCATTTAAGCTTTTCTCTGTCCCAGAAATCGTGTAATCCAATTTGCGGTATTGAAAGTCTGCATACAGGCTTAATTTCTGGCCAATGGTATAATTGGCTTTTGCAAAGACATTGAAGTCTGTTTTCTTACCGGTATTGTCGTAATAGTGATCGCCATATTGCCCATTAGAGGCATACTGAGCCCAGATGATCTCACCGAAATGCTTTCCATCATATTTGTTGTAAGCCCCGCCTAGCGTAAAGTTAAGGTTTGATTTAGCCTGGTAATTGAAGTTGTAGGTTGCACCATAGAAATCATTATCCAACCACCTTCTGCGGATCAGGTTAGTCCGCTCTACCGGTATACCGCCCAGGTCAACAGATGCCAGACCATAGTTTGCTAATTTCTGATCGTTTTTGTATTCCTCATAATAGCCCCGTCCGTCGGTATAGTGTAGCGCACCATTAAAAGAAAATTTTTCGCTAAACTGTCTTGCATAGAGCATTTGGTAGTGGTTCTGCCAGTAATTGTCGGTCTGGTTTTTATAAGTAAAGGAGTTGTAGGTACGACTTCCAGAGTTCAGTAAGTTGGCCGCATCTTCTTCGCTCAAGTAATTCCTGCCGATATAGGCGTTCATGCCTTCGACATCTCCATTCAGTCTGGATTCCGGAATGCCGTTCCAAGCCTGGTAAGTAGTTTCAGAACCAGCGAAAACATTTAGTCGCAATAGGTCATTTTTACCTTGATATGCTCCAGACATAAAATACGACTTCAAGTCTGATGATGCGCGGTCAATAAATCCGTCAGACTTAATCCGCGACAAGCGCCCATCAAAGCTAAAATGATTACCAATCAAGCCTGTACCAATCTTAACTGTATTCTTAAGTGTGTTAAATGAACCAAAAGAGTTGTTCAGCTCTGCATAAGGTTCAGCGGATGGTGCAGTGGTCTGGATATTCAGACTTCCGCCAAAGGCACCTGCGCCATTGGTAGAGGTACCTACGCCACGCTGAATCTGCACATTGTCTACAGAAGAGGCGAAATCAGGCATATTCACCCAAAAGCTCCCCTGACTTTCACTGTCATTGTACGGAATGCCATTCAAGGTTACATTTACACGTGTGGCATCGCTGCCGCGGATGCGAATTCCGGTATAGCCAACCCCTGCCCCGGCGTCTGATGTTACGACAACACCTGGCGTATTGTTCAAGATAAAAGGAAGGTCCTGTCCAAAGTTGTTCGCTTCAATATCCGCTTTATCAATGTTCTTATACGTTGTAGCAGAGCGATCATTTGCCCGCGTAGACCTCACAATCACTTCATCAGCAAGAAATGCTGAATGTTGAAGTTTGAAATTCAGGCTTGCATCTCCCGTAATTGTAATGGATTGTACCGAGGTAGAAAAGCCTAAATAGCTTACAGAAATGTTGTACGTTCCAGCTTTAAGATCGGCAAGTTCATAATCACCGCGATCGTTGCTGGTCGTAATTCTTGAAGGCTTGGTTATTTTGATGCTTGCGCCAGTAAGCGCTTGATGGTCTTCAGACTCTACGTGACCCTGAAGCTTGAACTGCGCCATAGTCATTGCCGGCAACAGCAGTACAGCCAATGCTGTAATTAGTAACTTTCTCAATAGTGTAAATTGTATTCGTTAAACGTTCTGTAAGTAGGGGTACTCACAGCATAGTTAAACTCCATAACTCCAATCCCTACGCCGGCATTATCCGGATCAGGTTCATACAACCGTGGTGTTGTGCACAGTTGTAATGGGTATGTTCTCAGCCTGTCTTTGTGTTTTTTTAACAAAACAAGGCACCCCTTTTTGATGCAGCAAATGTATAAAAATATTTAGTAATTGCTGATCTAAAAAACACTTGTAGCAGTTTGGTCACTTCGTTTGGTGCCCCTATCTGAATCGATGCAAAAAATGTTTGCTGAGGCTGCAGGGAAGCAATGTAGAAATGTTAAATTTAAGAGGAGGATTACGCATTTCTGAGCAGCTTGTTATGTTTCCCCTTTTGCTCCTCAACTTAATCTTGGATTACAACCATAAGACATCAGTTTTTTCAGCTAAATACCTTCATTATGAACACACAATCATTTACACAAAGGTCAGGGCCGACAATTATTTTCGTTCATGGTGGTTGGCACGGTGCCTGGTGTTGGAACAAGGTTTTCCCATTATTAGAACAGCAACATTTAAGGTCGGTCGCCATTGACCTACCTAGTCATGGTCTCGATAAAACGCCAGTTGGTTCTGTAACCTTAGAGGATTATGTGAATACAGTGGTCGCTTCTGCAAAGAGCGTCGAAGGCCCTGTTATACTGTTGGGGCATTCAAGCGGAGGGATTCCAATAGCGCAGGCTGCGGAACAGTTAACCCCTGAAAAGGTCTGTGCCCTGGTGTTTCTTGATGCATTTATGCCGCAGCATAATGAAACGGTATTTTCATTGG
>JAQBOT010000355.1 GCA_028287885.1 Pedobacter sp. | reverse complement strand
TTACATTGCCACTGGTATATGAGAAATTGGTATGTTTAGAAAAAACCTCCCAGTTAATGCTTGGTATTTGTTTTAATATCGGAAGTAGATGCCGCTCATCAATGGCCGGCAGATAGACGGTATAATGTCCAGCATTCGTAACCTGTAGGTTTCTGATCTCAGACCTGATAACTGGTGTATAAATAAAGTCATCGTATTTTTCAAAATGAAAACCAACATATTGGGTCGCGGGAGCATAATATTTCATTACAAGCTGTGCCCAGTCGATACTTTTGGGTTTAGGAACATTCGGTGATTGAAAAGAAGCCTGGTGACTAAGTCCGACACTTTCAAGGCCCTTACGCTTACATGCCCAGGCTGTCACAGGCTCGAAGTCGTTCAGAATAAGGTTATATCCTTCCAACGGTAATTGATTCATGTCTTTAACAAAGCGGGGTAGATTCATTGAACGCCAGGTCTCGTAATGGTTAACACCCCCCTTTTTCCCGAAAACAAAACTAAACCCATGCAAAGCGAACTTCACCTCCTGTATGAGCGTTACATCAGCTTGCGTGCCACTAATCAGCAGGTCAACCTCACCATGCTGTTGCAAATAAGGAATAATCTCACGCGCCCTGCTGATATGCCCGTTGCCGGTTCCCTGAATAGCATATAAGATCTTCATCCAGCCCCGAATAGTCTAAAAATATAATGGTCAAGCACTAGGCCGCCATATTCTTTTTACGGTTTTCCGTGTAAAAGCCAAATCCCAGGAAAGCCACCAACAGAATACTTCCAGCAAGAGAGATCTTTTCACCAGTATAGTAGGACTTCGGCTCAAACTTAAACTCTACTTTGTGGTTCCCTGCTTCCAGTTGAGCCGCACGTAGAACATAATCTGCACGGAAATATGGTTTTTGTACACCATCCACATACATATTCCAGCCCTTATCGTAATAGATCTCAGAGAACACTGCAATAACATCCCGAGGTGCGCTATATGAATACACCAAGTTATCAGGATGGTAACTGTCCAGCTTGATCATCGCAGTACTGCCGCCCGGACCAACACGTTTAAGATCTATTAAACCCTTATATTGTTGATCAACGATCGCTTCCTTCTTTGGATCAAAACTACTGATGGCTTTCATCTCCTCGTCAGCATCCTTGGCAAATTGAACGCTTTCAACAATCCATGCATTTCCTGCAGCAGTTGCATTTCTTGCCATTTTATACGAACCATTTTGCTGGTCTTGGGTAATGATGTATTTCGTATTCAACATATCCAAAACATCCTGGTTGATGCTTTTGGAAAATTGATTGTCAATAAGTTCCTGGTAACGCTTCAGTTTAGCGGCATGGTACCCACCTATCGTTTTGTGGAATTGTGATGCAGTTGCATCCGAAAAAGTCGAAATTGTCAAATCAAGCACCCTAAAATCAGGATCCTTATCTGCCGTAATAAATGTATCAACATCCCTTGGCTGGAAGTGATTCGCCAAGTCAGTTTTGCTCGCGAAGTTGTCTTTGTTCAAATAGCGACGATCAACCTGCCACATGTCAATTAAAACGGCTAGTCCTAAAAGCACAAAGGCAACCTGCATGTTGATTTTGTTTTTGAAATATGCCCACAGCAGTGCATACGCAACTGCAATGAAAAGAAAGCTCCTGATGGCATCCGCACGTGCAATACCTACACGATCAGCAATAAGTGCATTTGCAATTGTTTGTGCCATTCCCCTATTATTCTGCATTAGTTGTGTTAAACCCTCTACCATCTGACTGTGGTTTGAGCTTTGAAAGCTGAAAAACACCGTCGGCATAATGGCAACAAGCAGCGAAAAGCCACCAGTAATTGCCGCAGCAATGGTTAACTTCTTTATAATGACCGTTGTCTCCTGTTTTTCTTCATAAGCTTCCCGTAACGATATAAATGCAAGAATCGGCACCATCAAACCAACAATAGCCAGGATGGATTCAACAGCCCTGAACTTATTATACATTGGGAGATAATCAAAAAACAAGTCCGATACAAGTGGAAAGTTCTTACCGAAAGACAGCAACAAAAATAGGATCGTTGTACCAAGAATCCACCATTTCAGGCGACTCCTCACGGTAAGCAGTCCAAAAACAAAAAGAAAACATACGATCGCCCCGAAATAATAAGGACCTGAGGTACCTGGCTTATCGCCCCAGTATTGTTGCATTCCAAGTTGTCCCGCTAGCTGCTGGATGGCTTGTGTAGGGTCACCACCGGTTACTTGCTGCAGTGCCTTGTATAGATTACTTTCTGGTTTAACCAATTGATCAATGCTTGTAGCACCGCCATATAAATTTGGAATCAGGAAAGTAAAACTTTCTCCTACACCCTGGCTCCAATTGTAGGCATATTCCTTAGATAGGCCACTTTTCTCTTCAGAATGATCAGTAGTCAGGTTTGATTTCCCACGGTTTGATTCATTACCGTATTCATAGGTTGTCCACAAGGTACCGGCGTTTACCATCAAGGCAAGCACACCGGCAACCGCAAGAAAACCTACAGCTTTGCCAAAACCAGCAAGCCTGTTTGATTTATAAGCGTGGTAAAGTTCAATGCAAATGAAAATAATCAGTGCAATCACCAGATAGTAGGTCATTTGGATGTGATTGGCGCGGATCTCCAAAGCCATAAAAAGGGCCATAAGACCGCCACCCAGCCAATACTTGCCACGAAGGGTTAAAATTACACTGGCCAGAATTGGAGCACAAAACGCTATGGCAAGGGCCTTATTGCTGTGTCCAGCAGCTATAATGATAAAGTTATAAGAAGTAAAAGCGATTGCAATTGCGCCTGCAGCGGCAAGGAAGGGATTTATTTTTAATACGCAGAATAGCAGGTAAGCGCCAAGTACATATAACAACACAACATCTACCGGATCTGGCAGCACGGTCTTAATGAAATTGATCACATGTGAGGCAATGTTCATCGGATACTGCACCCAAATCTGGTAAGCAGGCATTCCGCCAAACATTTGGTTGGTCCAAAGTGGCCCTTTCCCATCTTTAGCCTTGTAGTCCATAATCTCTTTTTGCATCGCTTTCGCTTGCAAGACGTCATTTTGTGCTGGTCCTTTCCCTTGTAAAACCGGGCTGAAATATGCAAAAACAAGGATTATGAAAAACGCAATGATGGCCAGATGTGTGCCATTCCTTTTAAACCAAGTATTCATTAAGGGTTATTTTATTTAAACTAACCCCAAAAATATAAAAATGAAGGAAATAAGCGCTTATTATGAAGAATATAAAATATTATTTAACCTCTTCGTAATCCACAAAGTCGCCAAGCTTATCCGCATTCCCTTTTTTCTCTAAGGGTGGCATATAATCAATGGAAATAGAACCTTCAGGCTTTTTTCTTTGCTGAGGCTGTTCCTGCTGGCCAGCGGATTGCTGCATCTTACCGAAAATGCTTTTTAGTAAAAGCGGAAACACCAGCCTTAAAAGCAGTCTTACCGTCCAAAGAATGAAAATGGTGATGAATATAAATCTGATTAAGCCCATGTTTTATAATTAAAGTACAAATATAGACGGAAATTGGACCTCAATGATACAACCACATCTATATTATTGCGTAACAATTACATTTTCACATTGTTACAATTAATCTTCCTCTACAATCCCAGCAACTCGGCCGATTTGCCCATCGTCCAACCGCACTTTAATCCCCCGGGTATGGTAGCTTGCCGACGTTAACAGGTTTGCAACAGTCCCTCTTGTAAGCTTACCGCTTCGCTGATCTTTCTTTAATATTATATCTACCAACAATCCTGGGTATATATCACTTCTGTTCTTTCCGTCCATTATTTAGAAAACCGTTCGTCAAATATCTTTTCCATTGCAAACATTTCGTCCCTTAACCTGGCGGCCAGTAAGAAGTCCATGTCTTTGGCTGCTTTAGCCATATCTTTTTTAGTTTTATCTATAGATTTCTGCATTTCCGTTTTACTCATATATTGCACAATCGGATCTGCTGCTAAACTCACTTCATCAACTTCCACATAAGCTCTTCCATTCGCCGAATGATCAGAGAAATCAAGCACCGAGGTTTGTTCCATAATCGCTTCACGCGACTTTCCTACGGTTTTAGGCGTAATTCCGTGCTCGAGATTGTAGGCAATCTGGCGTTCCCGACGTCTATTGGTCTCGTCTATCGTCTTCTCCATCGAATCTGTAATCTTATCTGCATACATGATTACTCTTCCCCTGTCGTTCCTTGCAGCACGGCCGATCGTTTGGATCAGAGATCGCTCAGATCGAAGAAATCCTTCTTTATCCGCGTCTAATATAGCAACGAACGATACTTCCGGCAAGTCCAAGCCCTCTCTCAACAGGTTGATACCAATAAGAACGTCGAACTCACCTAACCTTAAGCCACGCAAGATCTCAACACGCTCCAACGTTTTCACCTCTGAGTGTATATAGCGGACCTTAATATTTAAGCGATCCATATATTTGGTCAGCTCTTCGGCCATACGCTTGGTTAATGTGGTAACCAGCACACGATCACCCATTTTTATGGTTTTCTCAATCTCATCCAGCAGATCATCAACCTGGTTAACTGCCGGTCGTACTTCAATCAGTGGGTCCAACAAGCCTGTAGGGCGAATCACCTGTTCAGCTACAATACCCTCAGACTTTTCAAGCTCGTAATCCGCAGGGGTTGCACTAACATAGATGGTCTGCGGCGCAAGGCGCTCAAACTCGTCAAAATTCAATGGCCGATTATCAAGTGCCGAAGGCAAGCGAAATCCATATTCCACCAGCGACATTTTCCTCGAGCGGTCACCACCATACATTGCGCGGATCTGTGGTACGGTTACGTGACTTTCGTCAATAACCATCAGGTAGTCGTCGGGGAAATAATCCAACAAACAGAAAGGCCGCATGCCCGGAGAACGTCCATCGAAAAAGCGAGAGTAATTTTCAATACCAGAACAATAGCCAAGCTCCTTCATCATTTCGATATCGAAGTTTACCCGTTCCTCCAAGCGCTTAGCCTCGAGCAAATGCCGGTCGCCTAACAACTGGTTCTTGCGAATTTCCAATTCTTCCTGGATCCCCCAAATGCTGGAATTGAAGCGGTCTTTCGGCGTAACAAACAAGTTTGCCGGGTAAATAGCCATATCTTCCACTTTTTCAATTGTCTTTCCGGATACCGGATCAATGACACTTAGTTCTTCGATATCGTCACCGAAAAAAGAAATCCGATAAGCGTTGTCCAGGTAAGCTGGAAAAACATCAACCGTATCCCCCTTCACGCGAAAGGTTCCTCGCTTGAAGTCATTGATGGTACGTGCATATAGGATTTCTACCAGGCTATGCAGAAAAGTGTTTCTTGACACCCGAGTTCCAACGGCAAATCGGAATACAGAGCGCGCAAAATCTTCAGGGTTACCCATACCATAGATACAAGAAATGGAGGAAACAACAATGACGTCACGCCTGCCTGACATTAAAGCGGAGGTGGTACGCAAACGAAGTTTTTCAATCTCTTCATTAATGCTCAAATCCTTTTCAATATAGGTATTGCTGCTGGGCATATAGGCCTCAGGCTGGTAGTAGTCGTAATAAGAAACAAAATAATTGACGGCATTTTCAGGAAAAAACTGCTTGAATTCCCCGTAAAGTTGCGCAGC
>JAQBOT010000354.1 GCA_028287885.1 Pedobacter sp. | reverse complement strand
TCTTAAATAAGATTGCCAGCTTCTGATTTACGAAGACAAATCCTTTTAGTAAATATGTAAATCAAGCCTCTACGATAGCTGGAGCAAACTTTAAAAATTACAACCTTCGCCAGGTACCCTTTCGCTCGTTCGGAATTAGTCTGATGTATAAATTTGGCAAGCTGGAATTCCAAAAAGAGAAGCAAAATGACAATCTACCAGGGCCAGTTGAAAATTAAAGGTTGCATGCCTTGGTAACAGCGTAGAAATCACGTTATTATTGCGGGAGAGAGGTGTATGTTGCCTTTTTTTTTAATTATTTGGATAGAATGATACCTTGGAGATAGGGGAGTAAAGCAAAATTGCTGTATATTGTTGCAAACAATGATAACGCTCCTATCTATGAAAAGGTATGCTGCCTTTATAATACTATTATTCCTGATACCTAATATTTGCTCCCTATTGTTCGGGCATGAATCTTTTCCTTTTACGCCGGCACCGATGTTCACTCATTATGTGGACAAAAATAGTCACGTTTACGAATTCCAATTTGACGGACTCTCTAATACTGGAGTTGTTAAATTGAAACCCTACCATAAAGATAATAAAGGGTTTCTATCGGAAAACCGATTTTTCTTCGACCAAATTTATGGCTCCGTTGAACATAACTATCCGATTGGTACTGTTAAAAATGACTCGAAAGAGAGGTTCACAAGGCGACTCAGCAGTTTTTTTAGCGTTTACTTTGACTACCCTGAAGCACGAAATGTCCGGCAGATTAAGTTGGTTGTGAACGAATACGACAAAGACTATAAGCGAACCGCGTCCCACGTGGTTGGTGTTTATGATAATTTAACTAAAGAGTTTAAACATACATGGGTGGAACCACAATAACTTCGAAGCTTATTTCTATGCTCGACCGGTATTTTTTTGCCGAAAGGAATCTGTTTATAATAGGATTGATAAGAATCATTATGGTATTCTCATTATATAAACACGTGTTTGAGAATAGATCAGTGGAGTTTGAAGACTCATTACTAAATCAGCTTCATCAGCGTAGTATCCTAATCGAGGGACTCAGTAAATTGTTTTTTCATCTAAGTCCGACTGTTTTCTTAATCATTTACGCTGCCGCTGCTGTAGGATCTTTTCTTGGAGTTTTTACTAGGGTGTCCCTATTCATCTTTGGCGTATTTAGTATTTACGTTATTGGATTTTCGGCTTCTCTTGGAGTCTTTGATCATGTGAACTGCCTTGTATCTCAAATTATTGTTTTGTTAGCCTTTGTGCCTGGTTCTACCAACTTGTCGGTTGACAGATTACTCAGCTTCTATAGGAAATACAAGAAAGGACAGAAGTTCTATCTATACGAAGCTTTGTTTGAGCGCAGGGGCTCCATCTGGGGGCTCAGATTGATGTTGATTCTTTTGGCTTATGTCTATTTTGTAGCCGGGTTTTCTAAGGTTAATTATAGCCGGCTGCGCTGGGTAGACGGCGAAACGCTTACATTTTATATGGGTGGACGTGCAAGTTCGGCCGTCTACGGCAGCACACCACCAATGTTTCTCACAGATACCAACGTTGAAGCAAAAGATAAGTGGAAAGATGGATTTGGGTTAACCAGCTATTCTTATGGAAACCGGCAGTACAGTAAAATAGGTATCAAAGCTGGTAAGTTTGTAGCAAGCATACCTGCCTTAATGCTTGCGATGGCTTTAGGTACGGTGTTGTTTGAACTTGCTGGATTTGTGATACTTATAGATGGTTGGCCGCGTTCGGCTTATCTGGTTGGCGCAATGTTCATGCATATTTCTATTGGATTCTTTATGAACCTGGATTTTATTTCCTACAGACTGCTAGACTTGCTTCTAATTGACTGGCCTTGGGTTTACAGGCAAATGCCATTTCATACCAGTGCCAAGCTTTCTCAGATATATCAAAATGTGGCGGCCTTTTTGATGAGACCAATTGGTAAATTTGAAAAATCATTGGCCTAATATAATGAACAAACCAGATTATGATGCAGTTGTAGTTGGCTCAGGACCTAATGGACTTGCGGCAGCAATTACTTTGCAACAAAAAGGCCTTTCTGTGTTGATCATTGAAGGTAAAGATGTTATCGGTGGGGGGCTGCGATCTGCTGAACTTACGTTGCCGGGTTTTGTTCATGACGTTTGTTCGGCAATACATCCACTCGCCATTGGATCTCCATTTTTCCAAACCCTACCTTTGGACCAGCATGGTTTAGAGTATATTATTCCAGATATTGCGGCGGCGCATCCATTTGATGATGGTACTGCCGCGGCAGTCTATTCATCGATACACAAAACAGCTAAATCATTGGGTAGAGACGAACAAGCCTATTTGGATCTGTTGGAGCCCCTTGTGAACGATTGGCCGCGGATTGCTGCTGATGTTTTAGGACCACTTCGTTTCCCGAAGCGGCCGATTGCGATGGCACAATTTGGCTTAAAAGCACTTACATCTGCCACTTTCTTATCAAAACGATTTAAAACCAAGGAAGCCAAAGGGCTCTGGGCAGGCATGGCTGCGCATTCTATACAACCCCTGAGCAATTTAAGTACGTCAGCAATCGGGTTGGTGTTGTTGTTGTCTGCGCACCGTAAAGGCTGGCCAATTCCAAAAGGGGGTTCAGCAGAAATTGCTAAGGCGCTGGCTTCCTATTTTTTGTCCATAGGCGGTAAAATAGTAACTGGTAATTTCGTTAGCTCACTGGCGGATCTTCCCTCTTCAGAGGCCGTGTTTTTTGACGTTACGCCAAAACAATTGCTAAAGATTGCAGGGCATCGGTTTTCTTCCATTTACAAATGGCAACTGGAACGGTACCGGTATGGTATGGGCGTTTTCAAGGTAGACTGGGCCCTGGATGGTCAGATCAATTTCAAGGCAGAAGAAGCCAGAAATGCCGGCACTGTACACATCGGGAATACACTCGAGGAAATTGCACTTTCGGAGAAGCTGAGTTCAAGCGGAAGGCATTCTGAAAAACCTTACATACTGTTGGCACAACAAAGCCTGTTTGATCCGAGCCGTGCGCCTGCGGGAAAGCACACCGTCTGGGCGTATTGCCATGTGCCTAACGGTTCTAAAAAGGATATGACGGCCGTTATGGAGCAACAAATTGACAGGTTTGCACCAGGCTTCCGGGATCAGATATTGGCAAAACATACAATGAATACAGCAGAAATGGAGGAATATAACCCGAACTATATAGGTGGGGATATCAACGGCGGCATCATTGATATTGGGCAAATATTTACCAGACCCGCCTTGCGGAGTTCGCCC
This sequence comes from Pedobacter sp., assembly GCA_028287885.1. GTDB lineage: Bacteria > Bacteroidota > Bacteroidia > Sphingobacteriales > Sphingobacteriaceae > Pedobacter. Next base: position 74 of record JAQBOT010000354.1, on the reverse strand, counting down.
TACCGTACATCAACAACGGGTTTATATTTATGCTCATCATCACCGCCCCCTGGAGGTGGTGTTCATGGTATGTG
>JAQBOT010000317.1 GCA_028287885.1 Pedobacter sp. | reverse complement strand
GTGACACGAAAACTGAAGCTACAATAAACCCGCAGCTGTTTGGCATTGAAGTGCCCGACCGTGTTAATCCGGTTATTTCGGCTTTATATGTTTATAGATTGAACAACCAGCCGTTCAATGAACATACTCCTAAACAACGCGTACCACTTGTTGGTGCAAATGGTGTTTATCGAATTAATACAATACTAAATCTTACGGGCGATATAGGCTTTGGTATAGTTGCGACCGACCGGCACAGCGGCTTATCGGGTCTGAATGGAGTTTACTCCATAAGCCTTGAAGTGGATGGCTCACCAGTTTACACCTCTTCCTTAGAGCGTTTCAAGTTTGAAAACAGCAAGGCCATCAATTCACACATTGACTATCCTGCACACCTGGATAGCAAGATCAATATTCAAAAAAGCTTTGTAGACCCAGGTAATCCACTTGGTATTTATAGCAACCTTGTAAACCGCGGAAGGATCGAATTTAATGACGGGAAGGTTCATGAACTTAAATATATCATTACAGATGTTAAAGGTAACACCAGCACCTTACCATTTCGTGTTCAGGCAGGTACGCCAGCGGCGATAACAACCAATGTACCGCCTAACGGAATACTATTTCCTTATAACAAGGTAAATGAATTCAATACAGACAGTGTAAAGATCATTTTGCCGATGGGAACGCTATATAACGATCTTGATTTCCAGTATAGGGCTGGAAAAGAGACCGTTGCTCATGGTTATTCTCCAATTCATCAGGTACAAAATCGATATACACCTCTGCATACAGGCTTTGAGCTTTGGATTAAACCAACTAAAGATCTCGGTCTCCTCGCGAATAAGGCGATTATTGTAAATACCAATGGTGTTTCACAGGGTGGAGAGTTCTCCGACGGCTTTGTAAAAGCAAACCCCAGAAACTTTGGCAGTTTCTATATTTCTGTGGATACCGTTGCCCCGACTATTGCTGCTTTAAATGTTAGTGACGGAAAGAACATGGCTGCTGCGAATAAGATGACCTTTAAAATTCGGGATAATTTATCAGGCATTAAAAGCATAAATGGGTATATTGATGGCAGATGGGTGCTTATGGAGTTCGATCAAAAGACTGCAACCCTTTGGCATAGCTTCGACGGCAGCACTGCTGCGGGTAAACATAAACTTGAACTTACGGTCGTAGACATGAAAGACAATAGCAGAACGCTGGAATTAACTTTTTACAAATAAAAACATGAGTGAATTGACAACAGGCATGCATGCACCTGAATTTACCGCCGCAGACCACACCGGCAATCAGGTATCATTAACCGACTTCAAGGGTAAAAAAGTGATCTTGTACTTCTACCCAAAAGATGACACGCCAGGATGTACCGCCGAGGCATGTGATTTCCGCGATAACTACAGTGGACTTGTAGCCAAGGGTATTGTAGTGTTGGGTGTAAGTGTCGACTCGGAAGCTTCGCACCAGAAATTCATCGAAAAGCATAACTTACCCTTTCCACTTCTGGCTGATACGGACCATAAGATCGTAGAAGCCTATGGTGTATGGGCAGAGAAAAACATGTACGGCAAAACGTATATGGGCATTAACCGCACAACCTTTATCATCGATGAAACTGGTATACTAACCAACATCATCAAAAAAGTGGACACCAAGAACGCTACTGCGCAAGTTTTAGAATTGTTGTAACGCTTAACAGATATTAACTCTTAAAACTTACCTTTACTGGTACCTTATACATTTTTAAAGCATGAAACATACAATTAAAGAATTAGAGGATATTGCTTCTCAGGTCAGAAGGGATATCGTACGCATGGTGCATAGCTGCCAATCTGGCCACCCAGGAGGATCTCTTGGTTGTGCGGATTTCGTTACAGCATTGTACTTTGAAGTCCTAAATCATTCTACCGACTTTAAGATGGACGGTGTTGGCGAAGATCTTTTCTTCTTATCCAACGGGCACATTTCTCCTGTATGGTACAGCGTGCTGGCAAGAAGCGGATACTTTGACATTGCTGAACTTGCCACTTTCCGTAAAATGAATACCCGTCTGCAAGGACACCCAACTACCCACGAACATTTACCGGGAATACGCATTGCCTCCGGCTCTTTGGGCCAGGGATTATCTGTAGCGATCGGTGCTGCACTTGCCAAGAAGTTAAATAAAGATAAGTCGCTTGTGTTTACATTACATGGTGATGGTGAGCTTCAGGAAGGTCAGAATTGGGAAGCAATTATGTTTGCGCCCTTCCACAAAGTGGATAACCTGATTGCTACAGTCGATTACAACGGTCAACAGATCGATGGACCAACCGAAAAGGTATTGTCTTTAGATAGCCTTCAGGCTAAGTTTGAAGCCTTCGGCTGGCATGTAATCAACTCTGATGGTAATGATATGGATGCAGTTGTTAAATCCTTGCACCTTGCAAAATCATTGGCTGGAAAAGGAAGACCAATCCTAAACCTTATGAGCACACAAATGGGTTATGGCGTTGACTATATGGTTGGCTCTCACAAATGGCACGGAACTGCTCCGAATGACGCTCAATTGGAATCTGCATTGGGTCAACTGACAAGTACATTATCTGACTACTAAATCGTAAAGCATTGAAAAAATACACATATACTGAAAAGAAAGACACCAGATCTGGTTTTGGTGCAGGTTTACATGAGGCAGGTAAGCGTAATAAAAACGTTGTTGCTTTGTGTGCGGATTTAAAAGGTTCATTAAAAATGGACGACTTCGCCAATGAGTTCCCAGACCGCTTTGTGCAGGTTGGTATCGCAGAGGCAAACATGATCGGTATTGCAGCTGGATTAACCATCGGTGGTAAAATACCTTTCACCGGAACCTTCGCTAACTTCTCCACTGGTCGTGTTTATGACCAGATCAGACAGTCGGTAGCCTATTCAAACAAAAACGTTAAGATCTGTGCTTCACATGCGGGTTTAACACTCGGTGAAGACGGTGCAACACACCAGATCCTTGAAGATATAGGCTTAATGAAAATGCTTCCTGGTATGGTCGTTATCAACCCTTGCGATTACAACCAAACCAAAGCAGCTACATTGGCCATTTTGGATTATGAAGGACCAGTTTACTTACGTTTCGGCCGTCCAAGTGTACCAATCTTTACTCCTGCAGATCAGAAGTTTGAAATTGGTAAAGCATGGATGGTAAATGAAGGTAAAGATGTTACCATCATCGCTACGGGTCACATGGTATGGAGAGCTATTGAAGCAGGTGAAAAACTAGCTGAAATGGGCATCGATGCAGAGATCATCAACATCCATACGATCAAACCTTTGGATGAAGCGGCAATCCTTGCTTCTGTACAGAAAACAGGATGCGTGGTTACTGCGGAAGAGCACAACAAATTTGGCGGACTAGGTGAAAGTGTTGCTCGTTTGTTAACGACTGAATTCCCAGCTCCTCAGGAGTTTGTTGCTGTAAACGATAGCTTCGGTGAAAGTGCAACGCCAGATGAATTGATGACGAAGTACGGATTGGATCCGATCAACATTGTTGAAGCGGTGCAAAAAGTATTAAAAAGAAAGAAATAAAAAATGAAGCAGGTTGAAGACGCAGAGATATTAGAGAAGTTTACGGTTGAAAAGACCAGACAAGAAGCTTTCAACCTGCTTTTAAATAAATACCAACAGAAAATATATTGGCACATCAGACGCATGGTAATTAACCATGATGACACGGATGATCTTGTGCAGGATGTGTTTATCAAAGTATGGAAGAACCTGGAGAATTTCAGAAATGATTCCCAGCTGTACACCTGGATCTACCGGATAGCTACAAATGAATCCATAACCTTCCTAAACAAGCAGAAGCAAAAAAACAACACACCATTAGACGAAGTATCTGGTGAATTGGCCGAAAGTCTAATAGAACCCTCCTATTTTAATGGTAACGATATTCAGCTGAAGCTGCAAAAGGCAATCGTAACCTTACCCGACAAACAACGCCTGATCTTCAACATGAAGTATTTCGATGATATGAAGTATGAGGAGATCTCTCAGGTACTCGGAACCAGCGTAGGCGCACTTAAAGCATCATTCCACATTGCGGTTAAAAAAATAGAAGCTTTCATGCTAAATGATGACATCTCATTTTAAACCTTTTAACAATTAAACCATCAATATACACGTAATGGATAATAAGTTAGAAAATAATGAATGGATGAATGAGGCGCCATTCCTGGCAAAGCTGCCCAGAACAAACCCTTTTACCACGCCTCCCGGTTACTTTGAAGGTTTGCAAGAAAACATAAATGCCTCAGTGTATTTCGAGAGCCTGAAACAGCATTCCGCAGATATGGATATGCCTGTTCCTGAAGGATACTTTGAGCAGTTTCAAGAAACAATATACGCAAGGATTGCTGAGGAGGAATTAAAATCTCAGGTACAAGAAGATGGTTTTGCAGTTCCTGAAGGATACTTTGAGAACCTAAACAGCCAGATCTTAAGTCAGATTAGCGAAATTCCTAAGAAAGAGAAAAAGGGCAAGATCATTAAGCTTTGGCACTCTAACGCGATCAAATACTCAACCGCAGCATGTATTGTAATCATTTCTGCAGTTGGTTTATACATGAACCAACAACAAAGTGATATGAACGTTCCTAGAACAGTTCAGGTCAGTAAGGCGAGTTCTCAGGAACAAACGTTGTTTGATATTGATGAGCAAGTAATCATTGATCAGATGGAAACAGATAAGTCGCAGCAAGCGGCGAACACAACGGCAACAGACAGTGAAATGGAAGATTATATTTTGAACAATTACTCACAAAGTGATATTGCTACCAATTTATAAACCAGGTCACCACACTCGAAGTAAAAAACATCAAATGCGCTTAAATAAACAACATCTCATGAAAAATATATGGATTGCTTCTTTGCTAATGCTTTTCCCATTTATATCAAAAGCACAAGGCAACGGAGGAAGAAATCAGGAAATCGAGTCATATAGGGTCGCATTTCTTACCCAAAAAATGGAGCTTACAGCCGACGAAGCAAAGATATTCTGGCCGATCTACAACGACTTTCAAAAGGAACAAAGCGCTTTGCGTAAACAAAGAATGCAAGGCGGAATAAGCCTAAGGAAAATTGATGAAATAGATAATCTATCAGATGCTCAGGTGCAGTCGTTAATAAACAACGAATTGAACTATAAACAGCAAAGCCTGAACGTGGAAAAGAAATACTATGCTAAGCTAAAGAGCACGCTGCCCATTAAGGTGGTTGGCAAGTACTACCGGGCACAGGAATCTTTTAAGAAGGAACTCCTAAGCCGATATGGAAGATCAAGAGGAAACTAAACAATCTAATCAATAACGAAGACATAAAAAAAGCGCTCATAAACATGAGCGCTTTTTTTATTACTATATCCTGGATATCCAGATTAGATTTGTTTGTCTAGTTTACCTGCAAGTACCGACTTAGGAACTGCACCAACTTGTTTATCAACAACTTCGCCGTTCTTAAAAAACAATAAAGCCGGGATGTTACGAATACCGAATTGGGTAGAGATCTGAGGATTGTTATCAACGTTCACTTTACCAACAATTGCTTTTCCTTCATATTCTTTGGAGATCTCATCAACAACGGGACCAACCATACGACAAGGACCGCACCATTCTGCCCAAAAGTCTACCAACACGGGTTTATCTGATTTTAATACAACTTCCTCGAAGTTTGCATCTGTAATTTCTAAAGCCATAAATTTATCTTTCGTTTTTTTGTTTTCTTAATTGTTCAACTTTAGAAACTCGATTATTCCTCTGGTTGAAATTCGCTGTAAGTTTTACAGTTGCAAAGATATCATCAATACTAATGCCATGGAACTGTTCGTGTCAAAATGACATTAGTTCAACTTGTAATTAATGATATTCAGGGTGGTAAGCCTTTCCAGAAAGTGGTTATTCGGGTTGATCTTTAATGATTTAGAAGGAAGGTCCAACTGTACACCTTGCTCTCTATCGTAGACAGCAAAATTTAACTGGCAATTCTGTTCCTCTGTGTTTGACTTATTTTCTGCAATCAGTTCATTGATGTTGCTTATGAAGTCATCATTAATTCCTTCAATTGGAATCTGGATGGTAATACATTTTGTCAGTTTGTCTCTGAGTTCAGAAAGTAAGGCCATCGATGTTACCTTAAACTCCCAATCGCCTTCTTTCCTGAAGCGCTCACCCACGCGCCCCCTTATCTGCAGGAAGTACCCTTCTGTTAGGAACTGTTTAAACTTAATGAAATCATCACCGAACAAGGCGATCTCACAACTCTCATCATAGTCTTCAAATAAGAAAGTACCGAAGGGCTTACCGGTCTTCGTCATACGCTGACTTGCCAAAACAACCAGACCACCAACAACCAGTTCCTTATTCTTCAACATTTCAAATTCCGCCAGCACCTCCTCAGTGGTATCGCCGGTTCTGATTTTATTAATGATGCTCAGATGCCTTACCGATTGCAGGCAGTAATTCTTTAGCTCAAACTTATAGTTATCTAATGGATGTCCGGATAGAAAAATCCCGATGGCATCCTTTTCATATTTAAGGCGGTCAATTAAACTCCATTCTGGTGCTATTGGCAAACTTGGTTCAAGGATCAGGTCTGCCACAGAACCTCCAA
>JAQBOT010000315.1 GCA_028287885.1 Pedobacter sp. | reverse complement strand
CTGGCAGCCATAAAATAAGCCCGCTTCCGTCCTTGCTTGTATGACTACCTGTTCATCTTTAACTTCCAACAGATAGCCCTCTGTACTAGAGGGAATCGCTGCTGATTGCGATAAAGTCAAGGTCACTATGCCTTTGCCACGAGAATTGCTGCTATTCAATGAAGCTAAAAATTCAGGCATTACAGGTTTAGTTTTCAAACCTACTGTGTTTAAAGACTTCAAGGTTTTAAAGGACAAACCTTTTCCGCTTATTATCTCTACTTTCTGCGGTTCAGGAAGCAGCTTGAAGTAACGTTTGAAATCTGTTGGCTCCTGGCCATAGCTCCGAAGGACGCCAAGTACAAGCACCAAAAAGCATGTCACAATTTTTCCGGCACTTCTTCTGTTGGTATATAATCCCATATCGGTGTAAATTACAGCGCAATTCATGTATTTGTTAAGATTATGTTCGACAAGCATCACAGGCCTAACCATTTCACTTAGAAAGACTTCCAATCTGTACTTTCAACATCTTAGCAGCTCTTATTTCAAATATATATTAATTACGTGCCCGCACACATTTTTTTTTCTAGTGAGCAAACAAGATGCTGCCTAACCTGCATTTCAGGCGCAGAACAAACGATTGCACAATTTGTAGTGGGAAGCTTAGTTGAAAAGTGTGCGAATGGAATAAAGAGAAATTTGGAACAAGGATACCTTCAATCGGTACCTTTAAATTGAATCATCCGTAAAGTAATTTAGATTTTCTTTCGTAATGATATCCAATGGGAGATATTTTAAAACTGGCACCTCTTTTTTGAATACCAAATGATCAGTCAACTGATGTATCCCCCAATACCCCTGCCCCTTCGGATTTTGATTAATCAAGAAACTAATGGAGTTTTTATTTAGATAATGAAGATTGCTTGGTATTAGATCATAGCCTACGATCTTGATGTGCTTTATATGCCGCTGTTCAAGGTAAGTAGCAACCGCAAATGCCTTAGATGTAGTTACATAGATACACTTTAGATCAGGCGTAGAGTCAATGGCCTGGTCAAGCTTGAGAATAAAGGAAGAAAGATTAGCCCGATCGAATTCGGCACTTTTTATATTATAAAGATCAAGGTAACTCTGTGTGAAATAATTTCGAAATCCTGCCTCTTTTTTAATTAAATGGTCCGCATTGCTTATTTCCTCGTCAATATGTGCGATTAGAATCGAGCATGGCTCAGGATTTCCGTAATGAATAAGCTTGGCTGCAATCATTCCGCTTTGATAGGAGTCCTGACCAATATAGCTGAGCGGATCAAAGCCGGTGATTTGGGTATTAAACAACACAAAGGGAATTCCCAGCTTTTTCCATTGCTCGAAAAAAGGAAGCGTTTCTTTATAAAAGATGGGCGAAACAATGATTCCGTCTGGGTTCGTCAAAGATAGTTCCCGAGCTTTGGCTACAAAGGACTCCTTCTGGTGAGGATTGAAAAGAAATTGTTTAACACGGAGGCCATAAGACTTAAGTTCTCGTTCAGCTTTCTCAATGCCTGATTTAGGTGCCTGCCAATAGGAATCTACCTTCGGATCTGGAATCAATGCGGCAATCGTATAAAGCTTGTTGCTGCCAAGCGCACGGGCGATCAGATTAGGTTCATAACCCAACTCATTAATGATTTTTAGCACACGCTCTCTGGCCTTGGATGATACGCCCGTCCTGCCATGTATTACCCTGTCAACTGTCCCAGTAGAAACCCCTGCTTTTTCAGCAATGTCTTTTATGCGGACTGATTTTTCATCCATACTTTAATCAATTACCTTAACATATGCCTTAGAAGACTAAATCGCAAATAACTCGCACATCCAATCGAACCTTTTCTAGCCTGCGATGTACAGACTTTGTCACACGAGAAATATAATAAACTCGTATAGTTACTTACAATTCGCGCAAGTTACAAATGAAATGACCTATTTGAATGACCTAACATAATTATCAATTCGCAGATGGGCCCGATAACACCATATTTCTTAAATTTCGGAAACCGGCATGCTATGTTTCTTGTTCTTCTATGAAAACATCGATATGAAAAAAGGTGAAACCGTCCACTGGAATTGGGGCAAATCTGAAGCTGAAGGAAAGGTAGAAGAGAAATTTACTGAACCGGTCACTAAGAAAATCAAAGGGACCTCGGTTAAGCGTAACGCAAGCAAGGAAGAACCCGCTGTTCTGATTAAACAGGAAAATGGTAATGAAGTATTAAAATCGGAGTCGGAATTGAAGAAAGGTAAGAAATAAATCTTGGAGCGTTGAGCTTGGAGCATTAGCTCCTGAAACTAGGCAAGTTCGCCAAGACGAAGCTGTATCTATCTTAAAAATGGATTGATATAAACATAGAAGCGCTTAAAGGGAATAGAACTGCCTAGATGAGTTTAAGCTGGACACCTGTACCCTAAAAATAGGATAAGATCGCAATCATTTTTTCGAAAAATCATGCCCCCAGTTCCTTAGTGAATAATCCCACTTGGAGTTTGCAGGGT
>JAQBOT010000278.1 GCA_028287885.1 Pedobacter sp. | reverse complement strand
CAGCAGCACCGCGATATTCCCGATCCGGAATGGGCGAAAGTTGTGGTGTACGACAACAATGAAGACAGTGCTATGCAGGTTTTGGCTGAGGCCGCCAAAGCGGATATTGTTATAAAAGCAAGTGGCGTAGGTGTATTTGATGAATTGTTGGAAGAACAGGTTCTGAAACTTAGAAAGGAAAACCAGCTTGTTATTTTTTGGGATGTTGATGCACCTGCAACGCTGGAGCGGATGGAGAATAACCCGGCAGATCCATTCAGAGTGTTGGTTCCGCAGTACGATATGATTTTAACGTATGGAGGTGGGCAACCTGTAATTGATGCTTACGCAGAGTTTGGCGCAAAACGCTGCATTCCAATATACAATGCCTTAGATCCGGAAACGCACTTCCCAGTACCCGAAGAAGAAAAATTCAAATGTGACCTTGCATTTTTAGGGAACAGGCTGCCAGATCGCGAAGCAAGGGTAGAAGAGTTCTTTCTAAAAGCAGCGGCAAAACTACCATCAGAGACTTTCAAGATTGGGGGAAGTGGCTGGAGCGATAAGGGAATGCCGGAAAATGTCAGCTATGTAGGTCATGTGTACACCAAAGATCATAATGCATTCAACTGCACACCGAAAGCAGTGCTCAATATCAGCAGAGACAGTATGGCTAAAATGGGCTTTTCACCTGCTACAAGGGTGTTTGAAGCAGCGGGAGCAGGGGCCTGCATCATTACAGACTACTGGCTAGGAATAGATTATTTCTTTGAGCCAGGCAAGGAGATTCTTGTGGCCAACAGTGGAGACGAAGTTGCAGAGATCTTAAGTAAATTAAGTTCGGAAGAAGCGCGCAAAATCGGGGAAGCTGCCAAAAGCCGTGTTTTGTTGCATCATACCTATGCCCACCGGGCTAAAGAAGCGGATGAAATCTTTAAAGGCCATTTTCAATTGTTAAACGCTAACCCGGTATGAACAGCACTCCCTTAAATATTACCATACTTGGTTTATCCATAACATCCTCCTGGGGAAATGGGCATGCGACTACTTTCCGGGCGATTGTTAAAGAACTAAATAAAGCAGGGCATAAGGTCACTTTTCTAGAACGTGATGTGCCCTGGTACGCATCAAATCGCGACCTGGCCAATCCAGATTTCTGCCAATTGTATCTTTACGAGGACCTGAATGACTTAAAAAGTCAGTATTCAGAATACGTTAAGTCGGCTGATCTGGTTATTGTTGGCTCTTATGTACCAGAAGGCGTGGAGGTAGGCAAGTGGGTTTGTAAAGAGGCACAAGGCATTAAAGCTTTTTACGATATCGATACACCGGTAACGCTGGCTAAGCTGGAGCGGAAAGATTATGAGTATTTAAGTCCGGACTTGATTCCTGCATACGATCTATACCTTTCTTTTACCGGTGGCCCCACACTCCGCCTGCTGCAACAAAAATATGGTTCACCCTGTGCCCGTGCACTGTATTGTTCGGTAGATCCCGCATTGTATTTTCCGGAAGATACAGAGAAGACATTTGACCTGGGTTACCTCGGCACGTACAGCGACGATCGTCAGCCGCCATTAGAAAGATTGCTTTTTGATGCTGCAAAACAATGGGGCGCCGGGCGTTTCACCGTTGCCGGACCTCAATATCCTGATAACATAGTTTGGCCGCAGAACGTTCATTACATTCACCATTTGCCACCAGCTGAACATAGGAAGTTCTACAATGCGCAGCGGTTTACGTTAAACATTACACGTGCAGACATGATCCGGGCCGGGTATTCACCAAGCGTGCGCTTGTTTGAAGCTGCAGCCTGCGGCGTCCCGATCATTAGTGATTATTGGGAAGGCCTGGAAACTGTATTCGAAATTGGTATTGAGATCTTTGTTTCCCGCTCGGGCGTAGAAACACTCGATTATCTTATCGCGATGAATGAAGCGACACGTGTTGCTGCAGGGGAACGCGCAAGGAACAAAATACTTTCTGCACATACAGCAGCTCATCGTGCACAGGAGCTGATTGCGTATGCTAAAGAGGTAAAAAGCAGCAATACGGCAAGGTAGTGCTGCTCTTTTATTTTCCCATCTATACACAGTTACTGATCCCTCTACAACTGCCTGGATTCCAGAGCTATGAAATTCTATGAAATAGATTCCCAGATCGTTATACTATTTCGCAGATGTAACAAATCACATCGCACATTTAAAACCCGGTTTTTATTTTAGGTAGTTTTAATAGTAAAACTATCTCAAACCGTTTTGAAGAATGCACATGCGAGTTCCTGAATCTCCACCTATGATTCCGCGTATAAGCGATACTGACCGCCCGTTCTGGTCCGTGATGATTCCGGTTTACAACTGTATTGATTACCTGGAAGAGGCGATGAACAGCGTACTTAGGCAAGATCCAGGGCCAGAGCAGATGCAAATTGAGGTAGTTGATGACCATAGCACTGATGGTGACGTTGAAACGCTTGTTAGCAGCGTTGGTAAAGGAAGAATAAAATACCATAGGCAAAAGTCTAATATCGGGAGTTTACGAAACTTCGAGAGCTGCATCAAACGTTCAAAGGGCTACCATGTTCATTTGCTGCATGGCGATGACCGGGTGGAACCTGGGTTTTATAAAGAAATTGAAAACCTGTTTAGAAGCTTCCCCGAGGCCGGCGCAGCGTTTACCAATTTTTCATTCATAGACATTAACGGCGAGGATACGGAAATCCATAACGAGCGCCTGAGGGCGGAGCCTGGACTTATCACTGACTTTTTGTTCAAGATTGCACGCTGCCAATTGATTCAACCTCCCTCCATTGTAGTAAAAAGAAGTACATATGAAACACTAGGTAGCTTTTACGCCGTTCACTTTGGTGAGGACTGGGAAATGTGGACCCGGATTGCAGCCCATTATCCAATGGCATATTCACCAAATGTGCTTGCATCATACCGGGTAGCACATGGCATCGGGATCAGCCAGGGATACTTCAGCACCGGTCAGAACATCACTGACATCTTAAAAGTCATAGATATTGTACAAAGCTATCTGCCGGTAGAGAAAAGATTGAGCATTAAAAATGCTGCACGTGCGTACTACGCTATGTATAGCGTTAAAATTGCCAATTGTTTTTTGGTATTCAATAGGAAAGCGGCACTACAACAGGCGCGGGGCGCATGGATGATGAGTAAGGACCTGCGGACCACCTTTTGGATCGTCAGGTTTTACCTGATGTATGCACTTCATTACAAAACAATTGAGGAAAAGCTGCGGACTTTAAGATCAAAAAAATTACAGGTATAAATATCAGAATCATGGCTGAAGAACAAAAAGCACTAAAATTCTGGGATTGGGAGATAAATTCAAAAAGCACTTGGCTTGGGGTAGAACTTTCAGAAATTTACGCATACCGCGGTCTGCTCCTACGACTTACGCGAAAAGATTTCTTAGGCACCTACCAGCAAACCTTACTTGGGCCCTTCTGGGTATTGATACAACCGCTATTAACTGTAATCACCTATGTTCTTGTTTTTAATAAGGTAATCGGCATTTCAACAAATGGAGTACCCCCATTTTTGTTCAATCTAATCGGCATTACACTTTGGAACCTGTTTTCAGAGGTGTTCCTTAATACTGCAAAGTCCTTCAGTCAGAATGCGGGTATTTTCAATAAGGTTTATTTCCCCAGGATAATTGTTGCGTTATCTGCTGTGTACCTGCAGCTTATATTATTTGGCATTCAGTTGCTCTTACTAATCGTCGTATTTGGGTACTTTCTTATAACAGGAAAGATAACAGCCAATCCAGCGAACTTTTTCCTGATCATACCAATAATCATTATCACTACAGGGATAGCTTTTGGGGCAGGCCTAATCTTATCTGTGATGACTGCCAAGTACCGGGATTTAATGGCACTTATACAACTGTTAATCCGACTACTGATGTTTGTTTGTCCGGTATTTTATTCTTTGTCGATGGTACCAGAGAAAGTAAAGTGGATGGTTAACCTAAATCCACTTAGTTCGCAATTTGAGTATTTCAGATATGCCTTTATTGGTACGGGTCAGCTATCTGATCTACAGTTTATGTATAGTGCATCATTTATGGTGCTGATGGTTTTCTTTGGTGTATTGCTCTTTAACAAGCTTAGTGACGCCTTAATGGATGTAATATAAAAACTTCAGATGTCAAAGACCGTAATTCAAGCTGAAAATATTTCAAAGTTTTACCGATTGGGAACGATAGGATCCGGATCGCTGAGAAGGGATCTGCAATCCTGGTGGTCGAGCCAGGTATTGAGGAAAGAAGATCCGTATGCAGATACGCACTCGACCATGCCCGGGCAGGCAGATCACATTTGGGCATTGCGGAATGTGGATTTTGAGATCAAGGAGGGAGAATCTTGGGGAATTATTGGTGCAAATGGTGCGGGCAAGTCTACTCTTCTAAAGATATTATCTAGAATTGTTAAACCAACCAGCGGCATTGTCCGTGGGCGCGGAAAAATCAGCAGCTTACTGGAAGTAGGGACCGGTTTTCATCCGGAGCTCACCGGAAGAGAGAATATCTTCATCAGTGGACACATGCTTGGGATGAAAAAAGCAGAAATCATAAAGAAGTTTGACGAAATCGTAGAGTTTTCCGGGGTGTCTGCTTTTTTGGATACACCAGTTAAACGCTATTCATCAGGTATGTATGTGCGACTTGCCTTTGCAGTTGCGGCACATCTTGAACCCGACATTCTTATTGTAGATGAAGTGCTTGCTGTAGGTGACGCAGAGTTTCAGAAAAAGTGCTTAGGTAAAATGAATGATGCGACAAGACAAAACGGACGAACACTAATTTTCGTGAGCCATAATCTGCAGGCAGTAAGCAATTTATGCTCGAAAGCCATTTGGTTGGAGAAGGGTCACGCTAAAAGAAATGGAGACGTGAAGTCCGTTGTTAATTCGTATTTAAGTACCATGCAGACCAAGCTTTGGAAACAGGAGTACTTATCATTGCGGCAAGCACCGGGCAATGAATATATACGCGTGCTTTCAGTAGAACTTGTACCACATCTGGAAGATCCTTTAGGCGTAATCGATATTCGTACCTCCATTACTGTGAAGTTTAAGTTTTACTCTTCTTCTCCCAAAGCCAATTTATCTACGGATCTGTTGTTGTACACCATATCTGGAGAATGTGTGTTTGATATACCTTCCAAGCCGGCCATTTATAATGAAGGGTTCATTGAAGGTGAATGTACTATTCCTGGAAACTTCCTGAATGATGGTGCTTATTACTTGTCCTTGTATTTTGTTCAGGATACCTCCAGGGAATTGTTCGATTATCAGGAGTGCCTGCAATTTGAAGTTGCCGACTATAGACCGGAGATCAACTGGTATGACAAGTGGTGGGGATATGTTCGTCCTAATTTCCCATTGCTGTTAAAACCTGTAGTTGCAGACAATAGTATTATATCTTAACGAAATATGCAACAACGAATCCCCAGTTCAGCGCCTGTAATTCCACCGTTACCGCAAGGTACAAGCTCACGGCAGTGGTCGGTAATGATCCCAGCGTATAATTGCTCCGTTTATTTAGCGGAAGCAATAGCAAGCGTCCTGGTACAAGATCCGGGGCCAGAAGTTATGCAAATTGAAGTTGTGGACGATTGCAGTACAGATGCCGACGTCGAAGCTCTGGTAAGAACAGTGGGTAAAGGAAGAGTATCCTATTTTCGGCAGAACAAAAACGTGGGCAGCTTAAGAAACTTTGAAACCTGCATAAACCGGGCACGGGGTGATTACATTCATTTGTTGCATGGTGATGACCGGGTGAAGCTCGGTTACTATTCTAGAATTACCCGATTGTTTGATGAGTTTCCTGATGCCGGAGCAGCCTATTCAGCCTGGGATAATATCGATCACAAGGGAAACATCACCCATCCTTCCAGAATTGAAGCAGACGATCCTTGCATACTCGATAACTGGCTGCACAAACTTGCAGAATGCCCGAGAATACAGTATGTAGCAATAACGGTTAAACGCCGGGTGTACGAGCATCTAGGAAGCTTTTATGGGGTGACCTATGGCGAAGATTGGGAAATGTGGGCTCGAATAGCAAAGTTTTACCCCACCGCCTATACACCGCAAATACTTGCCGAGTACAGGCAGCATAAGAACTCAATCACGTGGCAAAGTTACCAAACCGGACAGAACCTACGGGACATTAAAAAAGTAACAAGTACGATCGTTAAATACTTGCCACTTAAGGATCAACCTAGAATGATGAAGAAGGCGCGCAAGAACTACGTATATTGGATCTTAGACGATACCTACCTAACCTGGCATCGCGAGAAAGACAATAAGCTTGCGTATAAGCAGATGCGCGAGATGCTTCGCATATACAACGACGGCTACGTACTCGTTAAAATGGTCGTATTAGTAACCAAAGTGATAACGGAACCTTGCTGGAAATACATCAATCTCCACAATAAAAGTCTAGAAAGTCATGCCTAAGATAATACCTCAAACCATTATACATATGCGTCTCGACGATCCAGACGGATTGGCAAGCCATGCTTTGACTAGACAAGGGCGGTATTATATTGTTCTTTGGTGGAGGCAAATCCCGCTTGGAGATTTGCATATTGATAATTTTCAAGAACGCGGGCTAATCATGGACATAACAAAAAAGGTAGAAGAACAGCTTAGTTTTTATACAACGATTGCGAGCCTTGTACAAACTGCCATAACTGGACTTAAAACTGCTGATCTGGGTACGTTTAATCGGGCTATGGAGCAGATTTTTCATGATTATCTACCTACTAAACTGCCTAGAATGTTAGATATTTCGGTTGTTATTTGTACGAGAAACCGAAGCGTGCATTTAGAAAAGTGTCTTGCCAGTTTGATCCAGCAAGTTTGCTTACCTGCAGAAATTATTGTGGTTGATAACGCACCACAGGATGAAAAAACAAAATACGTTGCCGAAACATTTGATCATGTCATTTATTACAAAGAGCCCAGGCCTGGGCTTGACATTGCACGTAACACTGGCGCTAGAATCGCGAAATATCCCATTATCGCCTATACAGATGACGATGTAAACGTAGACCCATTCTGGTGTTACCAAGTCTGGAAAAGCTTTTTAGCTCCTGAGGTCGCGGCGATCACAGGCCTTGTTATTGCAGCATCGTTAGAAACTGAAAGTCAACAGATCTTTGAGCAACATTGGGGCTTTAATAAGGGATATAAGGACGTCTACTTCGATCAAGATTTCTTGCAGCGGGCTGCTCCGAGTGTTTGGGTCATTGGCGCAGGTGCGAATATGGCGTACCGAAAAAAGGTGTTAGAAGCGGTCGGGTATTTTGATGAACGACTCGATGTGGGAGCCGCCGGCTGTAGTGGAGATTCGGAAATTTGGTATCGCATCCTTGCTGCAGGGTACACCATCCAATACAACCCCAGGGCTGTCGTCTGCCATGAGCACCGAAAGGAACTTCATGCCTTGAATAATCAATTATACCACTATATGCGGGGTTTTGCTGCTGCGGCCCTAATTCAGCATGGCTATAACCCAGGTGCAGGTTATAAAAGGCATCTATTCTTTGCCATGCCTAGGTATTACTTGTTATTGTTACGCTGTGGCTTTCCGACCTATAGGTTCAGATACAGAACATTATGGGCCGAAATCAAAGGTTTGGCCTCAGGCGTTCGATTCTACTATAAGAATAAGAATAATCCAAGCTTATCAAAGTCGAACTCCTATGGTTGAGCTACAAGATTCCCGGCCGCTGGTTTCTGTTATCATTACTTGTTATAACCACGGTAAGTATCTAGCTGCGGCTATTGAAAGCGTACTATTACAAACATATACAAAATATGAACTCATTATAATTGATGATGGCTCGACGGATGATACTGCAGAAGTATGTCTACGCTACCCATTCTTGCGCTATGTTTATCAATTGAACTCAGGCCTGTCGGCAGCACGTAATGCTGGAATTAAGGAATCTAAAGGGAAGTTTCTTGTGTTTTTGGATGCAGATGATTGGTTACTTGTAGATGCATTAAAGATTAACTTAAACTACTTAAGCCTATACAATGAACATGCATTCGTATCTGGAGCTTTTCTGGAGTTTCACGAGCCCAGCAATCAATACAAGACAGTTCAAAGGCCTGTATTGAACAATCATTATCGGCATTTGCTGGAAGGAAATTATATTGGCATGCACGCCGCAGTGATGTACCAGCGATGGGTCTTTGACATACTGACTTTTGATCCGGCAAAACGCTACTGTGAAGATTACGACTTGTATTTAAGGATTTGCAGGCAATTCCAAGTGGTACACCACACGCATGTTTTGGCTGTATACAGGCAGCATGGAGATAATATGTCCAGGAACTATTCAGGTATGATTGAGGGCGTTATTAAAGTTTTGATGTCTCAAAAAGAAGCCATAACGACCAAAGAGGAAAACGACTCCCTTGATCTAGGCATAAAAAATTGGAAGGCATACTATTCTGAAAAACTATTCAATTCACTGAAGTCCTCGCTATATAATGATGATCAAAATTTCAAAAGAAATGATATGCATTCTTTAAAAGCGATTAATAGGACCCTTTACAATAAGGTTTATCTGGCAAGTAGTCAACCTTTTTTGGCCTTTGTTTTAAGAGGTCTAAAATCGTTGATAAAACGCGCAATTACTCGATATACAAAGGCGGTACCAGCGATTGGTAAGGTAAACTTGGGCCACCTAAATAGAACAACCCCATTTAGTACACAGTTTGGCTACGACCGTGGCGGACCTGTGGACAGGTACTTTATAGAGAAATTTCTTGCGGCCAATGCCTCCAATATTTTAGGCCGGGTACTTGAAATTGGAGATAACGAATACACAATGAAGTATGGGCAATTAAGAGTTAGTAAAAGCGAGGTTTTACATATAGACTCAAGTAATTTAAAAGCAACGATTATTGGCGACTTAACGAATGTGCCGCAACTGGCGGATGAAAGTTTTGATTGTATAATTCTTACGCAGACGCTCCAATTGATTTATAACTACAAAGATGCGATTGCAACCTGCTTCCGGATTTTAAAACCTGGGGGTACACTCCTAATCACCGTTCCTGGCATAAGTCAGATTGCAAGTGATCAATGGGCCGATAATTGGTGCTGGTCTTTTACGTCATTTTCCATCACCAAATCACTTCAGGAATTTTTTGCTCATGATCAGGTCAAGGTGGAGTCCTTTGGAAACGTGCTTTTGGCTACTGGTTTTTTATATGGAATGGGGATTGGCGAAATGAAAGCTCAAGAACTTGAATACAACGACCCTCACTACCAATTGGTAATTTCTGCAATTGCAGTAAAATGATGTTTGACGCTCAGCAAAGCACTCCATGAAAGCATGTTAGGAAAATTAAAAAGTATATTCAGGAGCAGTAATGATGGACTCATACTGATGTACCATAGAATACATGATGCTGATGCTGATCCCTGGCAACTTTCCGTAAGTCCAGAGAACTTTGAGCAACAGCTCCAGGTCCTTACGCGTTACTACAATGTACTCCCAATCGTTACATTTTTAGAACACAGACAAGCCAACGTGCTTAAAAGAAATTCCGTTTGCCTGACTTTCGATGACGGTTATGCCGACAACTACGATAATGCACGCCCGCTATTGCTCAAATACAATGTTCCGGCAACTTTCTTTATCTCTTCAGCATTCATTAACACGGATGAGCTGTTCTGGTGGGATGAATTGGCTACGTTAATATTACAAACGCCAAGGCTTCCACTTAAAGTTACATTGAAGCTCCCGGACGAGAACTTTACTTTCATTATAAACCAAGATGTGTTAACGGAGGAGGGAAGGGCCAAGATAAGACACTGGCATTACCCACAGGCGCCGCCCACGCAACGCTGTGATTTGTATTTGGCTATATGGGAGCGGCTGCAACGACTCTCTCTTTCTGAAATTCAACTGGTTATTCAGCAATTAAGAGTGATGACAGCATCTGTAGCTCCTTCAAAAGACTGGGCAAGTTATCCAATGACTAGCTTGCAGCTAGATTCCTTATTTAATTCTCCTTTATTCTCAGCAGGCATACATACGGCTACTCATCCTGCCCTGGCACTTCAATCCCCTAAAACCCAAACCGCCGAACTCCTGGAATGTGCAAGCTACCTGAAAAGGTATGGAAGCGAAAGGCCGTTGCCAATAGCTTATCCGTATGGAAGTTACAATGAAGATACACTGTCAATTGTTGCTCAAATGAACGTACCTGCAGGGTTTACAACTAACCCTTCAGTTGTCAATGCAGGTAGCAATCCTTTGACATTAGGCCGTTTTCAGGTAGAAAATTGGGGAGGCCAGTCGTTTCGAAAGCAGCTTAAAGAATGGCGTTCTACACGCTAGTTAATTATAAAGCATGCATTGCCCTGTTTTTAAAAGCACGGATTGGCGTGTTCTTACAACATGGATTTGCATGACACAGTATGAATTTTAATGATCTTACAGCTTGGATTGAACCGGGGCTATTACTGGATTGATGCGCGCATGCAGGTCCATTAGTTTTCTTGTGAGCAGCTGCAAGTCCAGCGGTTTTGATATGTAATCGTTCATTCCGGCTTGCATACAGTTTTCCTTATCCTCGTTCATGGCATTTGCCGTCATAGCCATGATCAATGGCAGAGCACCGTAGGCCTTCCGAATTCGCCGCGTAGCTTCAAGCCCATCCATTTGTGGCATCTGGATGTCCATCAATATAAGTGCATAAGGTTTTTCCTTCAGCATCGATAAGACTTCAAGGCCATTATTCGCCAAATCAGCAACATAACCAAGCTTATTGAGAACGCGCATAATCAGTTTTTGATTCATCAGATTATCTTCGGCAATCAACATATGCATTGGATATTCTAAGGAGAAGGTTTTTGATAGCACCTGATTTTGTGCAGTGTTGCTTTCAGCTCTCAAATGGTTAAGGCTTGAACCTGCTGCCACCTCATTTACCTCGATGTCAAACGTAAAGCAGCTTCCCACGCCAGGCGTACTGCTTACGACAATTTTTCCGCCCATAAGGTTAATTAGACGGTCGCAAATGACTAGCCCAAGCCCAGAGCCTCCATATTGCCGACTGATCGAGGAATCTATTTGGTTAAATGGAAGAAATAGTTTCTTTAATTGGTCTTCTGCTATTCCAATGCCGGTATCTATGACCTTAAACTGCAGTTGTAATTTATTTTCAGGTAGTGGAATGCCTGAAACCAAAACACGTACCTTTCCTTGGTTCGTAAACTTCATTGCATTACCTACCAAGTTGATCAAAATCTGCTTTAAACGGAAGCTGTCTGCCACAATCAGTTCAGGTACATTCGGCTCTATTGTGCTTTCAAGTACAATATCGCTTTCAGAAACCTTAAGCGCAAACAATGAAAAGACATCCGCAAGGCATTTGCGCAGACTGAATTCATGATAATCAAGGTCTAACTTACCGGACTCTATTTTAGAATAGTCAAGAACATCGTTTATAACATTCATCAAAGATGCTCCGCTATTTGCAATCGCGGTCGTATATTCTACCTGTTCTGCATCAAGGTCGGTTTGCGCCAGTAATGAAGCCATGCCCAATACACCATTCAATGGCGTGCGTATCTCATGGCTCATTGTAGCCAGAAAGGTGCTTTTTGCTAAGTTCGCCTTGTCTGCCGCTTGCCGCGCTTCCTCCGCCATCAATCTTGCCTTTTGCTCCTCATCTTTTTGATTTTGTAGTTCGAGGTTTAGCACCTCTAAAGTTCTCGACTTTACATTCAATTCCGCAGTCTGCGCCTGAAGTTCATCTGATTGCGATCGGAGTTCTTCAGACTGTACCTGAAGTTTCTCCGTTTGTGCCTGTACTTCTTCAGATTGAGATTGCAAAACCGCATTAAGCTTTTGCAGGTGTTCTGCCTGAGCACCAATCTTCCGCGTTCTTTTTTTAACCAACCTTTCAAGCCTCGCGTTCTGTTTTTTTACATAGCTGATCCGGTACTTGTAGAAGCCGTATATCGCGGCTGCTAGCAGAAGAGAAACGA
>JAQBOT010000247.1 GCA_028287885.1 Pedobacter sp. | reverse complement strand
GAACGTTAACATTTACCCAAATTATAGGATTCGTAGGGATAGCATTCTGCGTCGTTTGCAGCCTTTGGAGTACCATGATTTTAATATCTACGATGATCGGAAGACTTTTAAGCCCGCATTATTTGACAGGCTGGTGTTCTTCAAAAAGGGAGAATTATACAACAGGACAGACCATAACCAATCGCTGAACAGAATGGTAAATGTTGGCGCGTTTCAGGATGTACGTGCAGAGTTTTTACCTTTAGATAGCTTTAAGAACAATGAATTGAATTTGAATATATTTCTTACTCCATTAAGGACGAATTCACTTTCATTTTCTGCAACTGGAACGCGCAAATCAAACAACTTTGTAGGTTCAGAGGTCAAAGTTACGCAGAAGACAAGAAATGTGTTTCATGGCGCCGAACAATTGGATATTAGTGTAAGCGGCGGCTTTGAAACACAGGTAAGCGGACAGTCGCAGGGCCTGAACTCCTATTCGTTAACTGGAGAGGGTAAGCTTACTTTTAACCAGTTCCTGGTTCCTTTTTATAAACCTAGCACGACAACAGCTTTCATTCCAAAGACAATCGCTTCTTTATCTTATCAGCTTTTAAAAAGAGGCACTTTGTATAGCGTAAATTCCTTTAAGGGAGAATTTGGATACAACTGGAAGGAGAACGCACGTAAGGAACACACATTTAATCCCATTTCGATTAACTATGTGCAACCTGTTATAGATTCTGCAAGAAAGATTGCGCTTTTTGACTCTATTCCAGGCCTGAAGAGTACATTACAACAGCAATTTCTTATTGGTAGTAATTACAATTACACCTATACCAACCAAATGGAAGAAAACCGCAGAAACAATGTCTACTTCAATGGAAGCATTGAAACTGCGGGTAATGTCTGGGGGCGGTTTGTTCCAAAAAATGCGAACGGAGACAAAACAATCTTTAAGGTTCCATTAACGCAATTTGTGCGATTAGAGACAGATTTGAGAGATTACTTTAAGCTTACAAGAAATGTAACCTGGGCGAGCCGGTTAAATCTTGGCTATGGATATGCCTATGGAAACAGCCCGAACTTACCCTTCGTAAGGCAGTTCTTTGCTGGCGGTAGTAACGACATCCGGGCGTTTCCGGCTAGATCTTTAGGTCCAGGAACCTTCCAGGTTGACCCTAATTCTCAATATTTTGATCAGGGTGGCGATATCAAGATGATGTTGAATACAGAGCTACGCTTTAAGCTTTTTAGTATCGTTAACGGAGCCTTATTTGTTGACGCTGGAAACGTTTGGCTAAGGAAGGAAGATCCAAAGGCAGAACCGCCGAGACCAGGTTCAGAATTTAAGCTTAGTCGTGCTTTAAGTGAGATGGCAGTAGGTACAGGTGTAGGTATTCGTGCTGATGCCAAGATCTTTGTTATCCGACTGGATGTTGCATTTCCAGTGCGTCGGCCAAACCTTGCTCCTGGTGAGCGCTGGGTATTTGATCAAATTAACTTTGGGAATAAAACCTGGAGAAACAACAACCTGATCTACAACATCGGAATTGGTTATCCGTTCTAAACAGCAGGCATGAGCATGGTTAAACGTACAATAAGTTTCTTTAAAATCACGGGAAGGCTTTTCCTGGCAGCAGGAAAAGGCTTTTCAGAAGACCGTGTAACTAAGCTGAGTGCTGCACTTGCGTACTACACGATCTTTTCTATCACGCCTTTGATAATTATATTAATATCCGTGACAAGCATCATTTGGGGCGGTGCGGCTACACAAGACAAACTATTTTCTGAGATCAATGGATTTGTTGGCGCTGAAGCGGCCAAGCAAATTCAGGACTTTGTAGCAAATGCAAGTTTATCTGGCAAAAGCTCCTTTGCGCTGGTGATCGGTATTATCTCGCTAGTTGTAGGTGCTACAGCCATATTTACAGAAATACAGGACAGCATAAACCTGATTTGGAAAGTGAGAGCTGTACCAAAAAAGGGTTGGTTAAAGTTGCTTACAAACCGATTGCTCTCTTTCTCTCTAATCGCTTCTTTGGGATTTTTGTTACTGGTATCTCTGGTCATCAACAGCATAGTAGTAAGTTTAGGGAACAGGCTTGAACATTTTATTCCGCAGGTATCGGCGGTTGTTGTTCTGGTGCTTACCAATGCCTTGACCCTTGCGGTTGTCACCGGTATCTTTGCGATTATATTTAAAGTGTTGCCCGATGTGATTCTAAAATGGCGGAGTGCCTTAGTTGGAGCGCTATTTACGGCCTTGCTCTTTAGTTTAGGTAAGTACTTGATTGGTGTTTACATCGAGAAGGGCGATCCTGCATCCGCATTCGGCGCAGCGGGGTCAATCATTGTTATTCTGTTGTGGATCTACTACACGTCGATTATACTGTATTTCGGTGCAGAATTCACTCAGGTATACGCAGAGAAATTTGACAACGGCATTCAGCCGGCAAACTATGCGGTACATTTGAAAACAATAGTTATTGAGAAAGAGGTATCCGTGCTTCCGCCACAACACCCGGCAGAAACCGTAGCAGCCCCCGACTAAGCGGAGACTGCAATTTCAACGATATCTTCTGATAGCGCCGCGGTAGCAGCATCCAGATCTGCAGATAGCAGTGCTTCGACCGTATCCTTTTCAATCCTTAGATTGCTGATAATGTGCTTTTGTCTGTCTGGCGTATTCTTGCCCATATAATATTCGAGCAAACTCTTTATCGTTTGGTCTTTTAGGATAACAGGATCAAGACGAATGTCCTTGCCAATGAACAAGCCAAACTCATCCGGAGAAATCTCTCCTAGACCCTTAAAGCGGGTAATCTCGGGTTTGCTTCCCAACTTCTCTATTGCCTTTTTACGTTCCTCGTCGCTGTAACAGTATATAGTTTCTTTCTTATTGCGCACACGGAACAAAGGCGTTTGCAATATGTATACGTGTCCTGCCCTTACCAGATCTGGAAAGAACTGCAGGAAGAAGGTCATCATAAGCAGGCGGATGTGCATACCATCCACATCAGCATCCGTAGCAATTACGATGTTGTTGTAATGTAAGCCATCAAGCCCATCTTCTATATTCAAGGCGTGTTGCAAGAGGTTGAACTCCTCATTTTCGTAAACAACCTTTTTCGTTAGTTCATAACAGTTCAGGGGCTTGCCTTTTAAGCTAAACACAGCCTGACAATCCACATCCCTGGACTTGGTGATCGAACCTGAGGCCGAATCACCCTCGGTGATAAATAAGGTTGTTTCGTACCTTTTATCATGGGTACTGTTGAAATGCACCTTGCAATCCCGCAGTTTTTTGTTATGGAGCGATGCCTTCTTGGCGCGGTCATTGGCAAGCTTCTTAATGCCTGCTATGTCTTTCCGCTCTCTTTCGGACTGTAGAATCCGCTTTAGTAAAGCGTCCGCAACATCACTGTGTTTATGCAGGTAGTCGTCTAATTCTTTCTTTAAAAAATCGTTGATGAAGGTTCTAACAGACGGGCCTTCTGGTCCCATATTTTGGGAACCGAGTTTGGTTTTCGTCTGCGATTCAAATACAGGCTCCTGAACACGGATGGAAACCGCAGCAATAATGGATGCGCGGATATCTGAAGCTTCGTATTCCTTTTTATAGAATTCCCTGATTGTTTTAACAACGGCTTCGCGAAAAGCAGCTTGGTGCGTACCACCCTGAGTTGTGTGCTGTCCGTTAACAAAGGAATGGTAATCTTCACCGTATTGTTGCCCGTGGGTCATTGCAATCTCGATATCGTGGCCCTTCAAGTGAATGATTGGGTAACGGATATTTTCTACATCGGCAACTTTGTGAAGCAAATCGTACAAGCCGCGTTCAGAGAAGAACTTTTGACCGTTATAGTTTACAATTAGTCCGGTGTTCAGGAACACATAGTTCCAGATCATACTTTCTACAAACTCTGATATGTAGTGGTAGTTTCTGAAAATGCTTTCATCGGGGTAAAAAGTGATGGCCGTACCATTTCTCTGCGTTGTATCTATGATTGGATGATCTACAACGATCTCTCCTCTTGAAAATTCTACTTTCTTGGTTTTGCCATCCCGATAGGATTGTACAACAAAGCTGGTTGAAAGTGCATTTACGGCCTTGGTACCGACACCATTTAAACCTACAGATTTCTGGAATGCGTTACTATCGTACTTACCGCCTGTGTTAATCTTAGACACACAGTCGATTACTTTTCCCAAAGGAATACCACGGCCGTAATCGCGAATATTGACTTTATGCTCAGAAACCGAAATATCTATGGTGCGGCCTGAGCCCATCACAAACTCATCTATCGAATTGTCGAAGATCTCTTTAAGCAATACATAGATTCCATCATCCTGTGCAGAACCATCGCCAAGCTTCCCGATATACATACCCGGGCGCAGTCTGATGTGTTCTTTCCAGTCGAGAGAGCGTATGCTATCTTCGTTATAATTCGGTTCAGCCATGATGTTTTGTGTGTAGAACTGCAAATTTAACTGAATTAGCATGCCTATCAACAATAAAGTGTCAACATATTAACAATTCCTCCATCCTGTAGCTCACAACGTTAGCGGATTATTGAAAGCCGAAACTATTGCGTACCTTTGCAGCTGAAACATAAATTCTAGTGTTTCATCATATTTTACATTAAAAATCACATACATTGTTATTTCAAGAACTAAACCTGATTGAGCCTATTTTAAAAGCGCTTGAAACTGAAGGTTACACTCAACCTACCCCAATACAAGAACAATCAATTCCAACCATATTAAAAAGTAAAGATCTTTTAGGATGTGCACAAACCGGAACAGGTAAAACTGCTGCGTTTGCTATCCCAATGCTGCAATTGTTACATAACCCACATGCAAATGCGAAGGGCCCTAAAGTTCCCATCCGTGCATTGGTGTTAACTCCTACACGTGAGCTTGCCATTCAAATTGAAGAAAGCTTTAAGGCTTATGGACGCAACCTGCCTTTACGCCACTTAGTGATCTTCGGCGGAGTTGGTCAGAAAGGACAAACCGACGCCTTACACCGCGGCGTAGATATCCTTGTTGCAACTCCAGGCAGACTATTAGACTTAATGAACCAGGGATTTGTAAACCTGCGTGACATCGAGATCTTCGTATTGGATGAAGCAGACAGAATGCTGGATATGGGTTTCATACATGACGTTAAAAAAGTCATTGCGAAACTTCCTACAAAAAGACAGACGCTTTTCTTCTCGGCAACTATGCCGGATGAAATTCAGAAGCTGGCTAATACCATCCTTACTAATCCAACTAAAGTAGAAGTGACCCCGGTTTCCTCTACAGCAGAGAAAATTGAACAGTCGATTTATTACGTAGAGAAGAATAAGAAAAAAGATCTTTTGATCCACATTCTTAAAGATAAAACGATTGAGACGGCGCTTGTATTTACCCGTACCAAGCATGGTGCAGATCGCATTGT